>JBFIGS010000311.1:0-3073 GCA_041602195.1 Sediminicola sp.
GACAGGGGTATATTTCTTTTTGGGAAATAACAAGGTAGTAATAGGAATAGTACTTTTAACCATTGTGATATTTGTATACCTGGTCTCCCGTCATGCCGATTTGGCCAATAAAAAGGACAAGATTTTGGCCTTAATTAAGATTAATGAAACGGAGTTAAAGGTTTTAAACAGGGATTTTAAAGGGTTGCCGGATGGAAGTAGGTTTGCAGACCCAATGCACTATTTCAGTCAGGATATAGATTTGTTCGGGAAAGGTTCTTTTTTTCAGTATACCAACAGGACTGCGCTGGAACAGGGATCCGAGAAATTGGCACAATTATTCACTGAAAATAGTATTGATGGCATCGCAGAAAAGCAGAAGGGCATCAAAGAACTGGCGCACATGGCGGAATGGCGTCAACAATATGCAGCCGAAGCTTCTTTAGTGAAAACTGAAATTGCGGCAAAGACAATTAGCAGTTGGCTTTCTGCCTATACTTTTTTTGTTCCCAAGGTGATGAAATATGTCCCAATAATATTTTCCGCACTGTCAATTTTGGTTGCGGTTCTCTATTTTATGGATATCGTATCAGGATATATGTTGGCCTTTTGGTTTTTTACGGGCTTGGGGATTTCCGGGTCCTTTTTGGGTAAGATCAATACATTATCTGTACAAACTGGAAAGGTCCAAACTGTTTTTGAACAATATCAAAAGCTAATTTCTGAAATTGAAAAAACAGAGTTTACCTCAGAACTTTTAAGAAACAAAAAAGCCATGGTATCCAGGAAGGATCGAAAAACTTCCTTGGTTTTGAAGGATTTTGCTCGGGTGTTGGGAGCTTTGGATCAGCGTAACAATATGTTCTTTGGAGTTGTAGGGAATGGATTTTTGTTGTGGGACCTGAACCAGGCATTTAAAATAGAGCAATGGATCAAGACCTATGGGCAGGAGGTGGACCAGTGGTTCGATACAATTGCATTTTTTGATGCCTATAACAGTTTGGGGAATTTTGCCTTTAACCATCCCAAGTATTCATTTCCTCAATTGACCGATGATGCTGTTGTTCTGAAAGCTGCTGATGCCGCACACCCATTATTGGATCCCAAAAAGAGTGTAACCAATGATTTTGCTATAGAAAAAGAGCAGTTTTTGATTATTACAGGGGCCAATATGGCAGGAAAAAGTACCTTTCTACGAACAGTTTCCCTGCAAATTGTAATGTCCAACATGGGATTGCCGGTCTGTGCTAGTAAGGCAAGCTATTCCCCTATTAAATTGATTACCAGCATGAGGACCTCTGATTCATTGACCGATGATGAGTCCTATTTTTTCTCGGAGTTGAAGCGACTCAAATTTATTGTGGATCAAATCCAAACCGACCGTTACTTTATTGTTTTGGATGAAATTTTAAAGGGGACCAATAGTACGGACAAGGCCATTGGCTCCAGAAAATTTGTAGAAAAATTGATAGGCTCCAAAGCAACGGGTATTATTGCTACACATGATTTAAGCCTATGCGAGGCATCAAATACCTTACCTCAAGTGGAAAACTACTATTTCGATGCCGAAATCCTGGATGGGGAGCTTCATTTTGATTATAAGTTCAAGGAGGGGGTATGCCAGAATATGAATGCTTCCTTTCTATTGAAAAAAATGCAAATTGTAGATTGATCAAATAACCATTATATTTTTTGGCATCCCTGTTTTTTCAGGGAAACAAGATGGTCTTTCTATTGAACTTTCCACTTCTTTATATAGGCGAAAGCACTTAATTGCGCTAATATTTAGATTATTTTCTAACAATTATTCTTATATTAGAAAATAATACACATCCGTAAGGGTATGAATCATTCTAATAGAAGAAATTACTTACATTTGTAGGGTTGTGAATATTATAGGAACATTACGCCAAATGGTTTGCCCTTATATTTTTTATATGGGACATCCTATAGATTGGTTTTTGTCAAGTAGAGTTGAGGTTTGATTTTTAGAGGAAATTCAGAGAAACAGCCTTCCTTCTTGTGTTAATAAATGAAAATGAAAGAAGTACCACATTTAAATTATATCAGGGAATTGTCCGGAGGAGATGAGGTGCTCGAGAAAAAGTTTATTGCGCTGATCAAGAATGAGTTCCCCATAGAAAAAGAAATATACCTGGAAAACCTCGGGGATAAAAAGTACAGGGATACGAGGCAAATGGTACAGAAATTAAAACCTAAACTTAATTTCTTGGGGCTGCAGGAAGGATATCGATTGGCCCTCCGTTACGAAGAAGACCTCCAATACGAGGACCCAAAACTACAAAAGGAGTTTTTAGAGATTCTGGAACGTATAGAATCATATATCAATACCCTGTAATAGCTGTTTTTCCTCGTATTAAATTTCAAAATAAGTTTAATTTTTCTTTGTCAAATACCTGTATGGATGTTTTTTCCATTCTTGAATTAGAAATTAGTCGATCACATTTTGAAAAAGTCAAATTAGGTATATAATTATCATATTTTGAAACATCCTTAAAGCCTTGAAGCCATGCTATATATATGTCAGGTGTATGAATACCAGCTTCATGAGAAAATGGATATCCCCCACCAAACCTTGGATTCATTTCTAAAAAGTAGATTTTTTCATTTGCTACGAAAAAGTCACAATCCATGTTTCCTAAATGCATCGTAGAAGTACCTATTTTTTTTCCTAGTTGGGAAAATTTCTCATCGATTACTGAAATGGCCTGGTCCGTTTCTCCAGATCGCATAGCCAATTTTTTACGAACAAAGGAACTATAATATTTCCCGTTAAAATCATTAAGAATATCAATACCATATTCCTCGCCATTTATTTTTTCCTGAATTAAAATACTATTGTCGATATCTTTTGAGTTAATATCATTTAAGATGGACTTTTGTAATCTAATTTTTAAAAATTCAAAGCAAATCCTTAACTCTTCTACATTTTCAACAATTTCCACACCTATGGATGAGCTGCCCCACCTAGGCTTTAAAATCAAAGGGAATTGCAAAACTTTCTGGTCTATGGCTTCAAGTGCCCCAGACATTGATAAATAGGTTAAAGGTGTATCAATCTGTAGTTTTTTGA
>JBFIGS010000312.1:0-3071 GCA_041602195.1 Sediminicola sp.
ATTTGGGATGGAACTTTTGACGGAGAGCACAATAGTAAAATTAGCTGGAGGCATTTGTTACAACAAAATTCTGACTGGTCTGGGGAACTTTGGGGAGGTAAGGATTGGGCAGATAGGCCACCAAAAGAAGGGGGTCTTGACGATTGGAAATATAGAACCTTGCAGGAACCAGGTACTGTTATGGAATACAACGACGTACGTGTAAATGTCCTGGCGTACGCCTTAACTCATGTTTGGCGGAAACCTTTGCCAATGGTGCTAAAAACGGAACTAATGGACAAGATTGATGCCAGTACCACTTGGCGATGGTTTGGGTACGACCATGCTTGGACGGAAATTGATGGAGTTCAAATGAAATCTGTTACCGGTGGTGGTCACTCGGGGGCAGGAATATTTATCAATACGGAAGATATGGCGCGGTTTGGTTTGCTTTTCCTGAACGATGGTAAATGGAGGAATGATCAGTTGATTAGTAAAAACTGGATAACGGATGCAATTACTCCTTCTGGTCCCAACCCAAATTATGGCTTTATGTGGTGGCTAAATTCCAAGGGTGATAGGAACTGGAAACAGCTATCGGACAAAATCTACTATGCTGCAGGGTTTGGTGGTAATTTTATTGTTATTGATAAAGGAAACGATCTAGTTGTAGTGACGAGGTGGTTGGAGCCGGGAATGATAGAAGAATTTATGGAAAAGGTTCATCAGGCATTTAATTAAATTTTAATAAGGATATCAATAGCCTTATGTAGGGTGTCGTCCTTTTTGGCGAAACAGAATCGAAGCTGATGGTGATCCTTTTGGTCCAGATTAAATCCTGAAACAGGGATACTGACTATTTTGTGGTCAATGGCGAGACGCTTTGCAAAGTCATGGTCTGGTTCATGGGTGATCTGACTATAGTCGAGCAACTGAAAATAGGTTCCCTGGGCAGGGGTAGATGTAAATTTAGTTCCTTCCAGCCCAGAAAGAAACAGATCTCTTTTGGCCTGGTAAAAGGCATTCAACTCTAAATAATGCTCGGGACTTTTCAAATAGGAGGTCAATGCTCGCTGCAATGGGTGGTTGGCACAAAAGATATTAAATTGGTGTACTTTTTGGAATTCGCGCATCAATTCCTTTGGGGCAACACAGTAACCCATCTTCCAACCCGTTATATGAAACGTTTTTCCAAAGGAAGCACAAACAAAGCTTCTAGAGGCCAATTCGGAAAAGGAACTGGCAGAATGGTGCCTTTCTCCATCAAAAATTATGTGTTCGTAAACTTCGTCACTCAAGAGAATAACAGCTGTGTTTTTTAAAATTTCCTGTAAAGTCAGCATATCCTCTTTGGAGAATACTTTTCCAGTGGGGTTATGGGGAGTGTTGATGATGACCATCTTGGTTTTGGGATTTATTTTTTTCCGAAACTCAGACCAGTCCATTTTATAATCCTTGCCTTGCAGTTGTACAAAAACAGGAACACCTCCATTGACTTCAATAGCCGGTTCATAACAGTCATAAGCGGGTTTTATGACAATGACCTCGTCATTAGGGCGAATAAAGGCAGAGATGGCCGTATAAATGGCTTGTGTAGCGCCAGCGGTAACGGTAATCTCTGTTTCTGGATGATATTGGGCGCCATGAAGATACTCGATCTTGTCAGCAATCACTTCCCTCAATGGCAAAATCCCTTGCATTGGAGCGTATTGGTTGTAATCGGCTGTCATCGCCTCGGCAGCTAATTTGATGAGCAGGGGGTCTGGTGGAAAATTTGGGAACCCTTGTGAAAGGTTTAAAGCATTGTGCTCGGCTGCCAAACGGGACATGGTGGTGAAGATGGTGGTCCCCACCTTAGGTAATTTACTTGTAATAGTTGGCTTGAATGATTGCATAGGAATTGTTGTGTCATAAATGTAGGATAATTTGACGACATCCTTTAGCCCTAAGATTTAGGAAATTGTAATGCCTTTTCCAGGTGTCCCAAATGTGAGATAACCCGATCTAAGCATTTGTCCAATTCTTTTTTAATTTCCTTTTCCCAGAACCTAAAGACTTTATATCCCTTAGTTTCCAAAGCGATATTTACTTCCCTATCGCGTTGTAGGTTGCGTTCTATTTTTGGAATCCAAAACTCCCTATTGGTCTTTATTTTTTCCTTTCGCTCTTCCCAATTGTAGCCATGCCAGAATTCCCCGTCTATAAAGATGACGGTTTTGTATTTTTTAAGCACAATATCAGGCTTGCCAATGAGTTTTTTGTAATCGATGCGGTACCTATATCCGGCTGCCCAAAGGGCCTTTCTAAACAGTAGTTCGGGCTTGGTATTCTTGCCCCGAATCTTGGCCATCATTTTAGAACGCTCGGGAGTCGTGTAAAAACCTGATGCCTCGTTGAAACGAGGAACTATTATTCGTTCTTCATCATATACCTTGGACATATTTAAAGATAAAGTATTTTTAAAAAACAGGTGCAAACAAAAAAACCCCATTCCTGAAGAGGGATGGGGTTTGCTTCTTAAATAACAGAAAAATCTATTCTATAGAATTATCCTTTTATATTGGCACTTAGGTATTCCCTATTCATCCTAGCGATGTTCTCCAAAGAAATTCCTTTTGGACATTCTACCTCACAGGCACCGGTGTTGGTACAATTACCAAAACCTTCCAAATCCATTTGGCGGACCATATTCTGAACCCTTTCCGTAGCTTCAACTTGTCCTTGAGGCAATAAGGCAAACTGCGATACTTTCGCAGAGGTAAACAACATAGCACTTGCGTTTTTACAAGCCGCTACACAGGCTCCACAACCAATACAGGCTGCAGCGTAAAAAGAGTCGTCTGCGTTTTCTTTGTTGATAGGGATGGCATTGGCATCAACAGTGTTCCCTGACGTATTCACGGAAATGTACCCACCAGCTTGTTGGATCCTATCAAAGGAGCTGCGATCTACAATTAAATCTTTAATCACAGGAAAAGCTTTTGCTCTGAACGGTTCAATAACAATAGTATCGCCGTCGTTGAATTTACGCATGTGCAATTGGCAGGTGGTTACCAAACGATCTGGACCATGTGGCTCTCCATTGATCTGCA
>JBFIGS010000313.1:0-3071 GCA_041602195.1 Sediminicola sp.
AACGTCCGGTGATGCCGCATAAAGCAGGTTCCCCGGATTGCGCATGGTACGCTTTAAATTTTTTTATTAAGGTGCATGCCGAGTGTCTTTTTAATTCTGCTTTTGTTTCACGCACTTCCACACGCAACGCCTTTTTTTCCAAACGAGATAAGTTTGACTTATCCATGGCTTTGATTTCATCTAATCTGGCCAAAAGCGTCTTAGCTAGCGCCGCATTATCAGAAGTGGTAGTAGACATTAATTCTGTTGCTGGTTCATTTACAGCCATCGCATTTGAGGGGATCAATGATAGCATAGTAAATGCCATCATCAAATAGATAGAATATTTTTTCATAGGGTTTGGTTTAGGCCTTTCGTTTTTTTAGGCACCATTAAAAGTGCACTATTTATTAATATGATGTTAACTTTAAACAATAAATTATTAACTCAAAGTTTAATCCATTAGTTATTAATTTTAGCGCTTTAGAGCATCTATCCTATACAGTATTCCCAATTTCTAAAGACCTCATATAAATCAGCTAACCAAAAGAGGTTAAGATGCTTATCTCAATTATTCCAAATCTTGGGATATAAGGAATTCAACACGTCTATTACGTTGCCTACCTTCTTCAGTGCTATTATCACGTATAGGTCTTGTGGCCCCATAGCCATTCCAGGTGATTCTATTTTTTTCAAGCCCTAATTTAATCAAGTACCTGGAGACTGCCTCAGCTCTTTTGGTGGAGAGTCTCTTATTGTATGTGGTGGATCCAATCTTGTCCGTATGGCCCTTTATAGTAACTTTTAAAGAACTATTTGCTTGTAGGTAGGCATAGAGTGCCTCTATTCCCTTCTTTTCCGTATCCAGAAGATGGGATCTATCAAACTCGAATAATACATCCTTAAAAATATGTGTAATATCCAGTTCATAATCTTCTTCCACAGCCATGGACACTGGATCGGTCCCGATTAGAGAGACCATATCTATGTAATAATAAGCCCCAATCTTAAGATCTTTTTTTGTGTCTATTCTCCTAGTAGAGGCGTTGTTATCAAAATTCCCCAGAATCATATAATTCTCTGTGCCCTCGGCAACAAACTCTGTACTGAGCTTCACCCATTTTTTCTCGTTGGAAAGGTATTTTGAACCTTTAATTTCCTGAAAATTAAAGGTGTTGTCCTCAATGGCATAAATCTGTGATTTGGACAGGTAATTTTTATTGTTGAGGGAGATCTTTTTTTCTGCAAACAGCACCCCGAGATTTCGGATGGCATAATCTGATTTTTCTGACAGACTCACATAAAATGAAACCCTATACTTTTTTCCCTTCTCTAAGGTTCGCGTAATTTCGGCCTGTATGTACTCCCTGTAATCCTCAGGGGCGATCACATATAAACCGGCATAGCCCTTGCCATGAAATGGCTCTTGTGTTCCTTTAAAGTTTCCGTGAATCCTCATCAACTTGCTACAAGAATTGAAGTAATCCGTAGTTCCTCTTGTGGGGGTGCTCCAATGTGGTAAATCTATATTAAAATTTCCCATTCTTTTTGGGCATTCGGAATGTATTTCAAAACTTGGATTTTTAATAAGATTCTGACCTGTGCCCAAAGAAACATTCACCAACAAAATTAGAGTCAATAAAAGTCTCAATCTTTGGAACATTATATATTTCACTTTCTTTTATTCTGAATTACCAGCACCTTTTTCAAATTTGAAAAGATCTCTTTACGTTAGCCCTAATTTAGCAAATAAATAGATGGCATAAAATCTATATGGTATTCACGTCATATTTTGTGGGACAACCTAGTTTTGCGAATGGGCTTGAACACTCCAGTTCAACCTAGGATTGCCACTTCAATGAATTAATATCGTGCATTTTAGGTTTTCAATCGCAACTAGGTTACTTTTATATTCAAAACGAAACGTTATGAAGTCTATCCTCTACAAACATACATTCAGGTTAACCGCACTCCTAATCTTATTTTCCAGCGCATTACAGGCACAGGCAGAAAAACGGGAGCTCTTCCAACTAAAGACCTATACTTTTGAAAATGTGGCCCAGGAACAGGTGACTCATGATTATCTCCAAAAAGCCTTCATCCCTGCTTTAAAAAAATTAAAAATAGAGCGCGTTGGCGTTTTTAAAACAAGACCCAATGAAAAGGATACCTTAAACCAACTATTGGTTTTGATCCCTTTTAAAGATTTTGCCCAATTTGAAAGTTTGGACCAAAAACTGGCACAAGATGCGGACTATCTAATTCAAGGCAAGGAGTATCTTCAGGCCCCTTATGACAAAGCACCATACATTAGGATTTCATCCACCCTTTTGAAGGCTTTTAAGGACATGCCTTTTCTGCAACCTTCTCCCCTTGATGGACCCAGAACTGAAAGGGTCTATGAACTTCGTAGCTACGAATCACCCACGGAAGAGCTGTATCGCAATAAGGTGAAAATGTTCAATGAAGGAGGGGAAATCACCCTATTTAATGAATTAGGATTTAATGCCGTGTTCTATGGGGAAGTACTTTCAGGGAGCCAGATGCCCAACCTAATGTATATGACCACCTTTGCAAATCAAGAAAGCAGGGATGCCCATTGGAAATTGTTCGTTGACTCCCCTACTTGGAAGCACCTATCTGCTTTACCTGAATATCAAAACAATGTATCCCTGAACCAACAAACCTTTCTTTACCCAACAGACTACTCGGATTATTGATTAGGCCTAGTGCAAATAGATGCTTAGGTTGCCTATTCCGACAACCTAATGTAATACAGGCTAATGATAAAAGGTTTCCGAGCTGCTCCTTAACGGTTGTATTTCTCTTTTTCTATCCACTTCTCTATCTTTTCTTCCAGCAACACCAAGGGCAAGCTACCGGAGCTCAAGATTTGGTTGTGGAATTCTTTGATTGAAAAGGCATCGCCCAAGGCGGTTTCTGCCCTAGTCCGGAGTTCCCTGATCTTCAACTGTCCAATTTTATAAGATAGGGCTTGTCCCGGGGCTACTATATAGCGCTCAATTTCCGAAATGATATCCGCTTCGGATTCCGCTTCGTTCTCCAATGAATATTGTATGGCTTCTTCCCTT
>JBFIGS010000314.1:0-3063 GCA_041602195.1 Sediminicola sp.
GCGCCTTGGTATCCAAGGCGCTTTTTGCTTTTAGTAGTTCATGTTACTGTATGGAATTTATATTTCCCCCTACAAATTTGGTTTCTTTAACCTCTTTTGGGTTTCCATAAATATTGATGGTACCTCCGGCCCTTACCGTGGCGTCCACAATATCGGTAGCATTAACATTGGCCGTCCCTCCGGCGTTTACAGAAACATTGGTCTGTTCTGTTTTTAAGTTTTCGTTTTTTACGATACCTCCCGTGTTAACGGAAATATCTTGAACCTTTGATACCCCTGATAAGGAAACGATACCCCCGGTTGTGGCCTTTACGTCCACCTTTCCGGCTTCTATCTGAAGTTTCAGCTCACCGCCCTCCTGTGCCCGCATTTCCAAACTGGTGGATCTTTGTACATCATCGGAAACTATCTTCGCCTTTTCGTTTACATCCAAAAGAACCAGTGTTTCTGTATGGTACAGCATAACCGTGGTATTATGGCCATCCAAAAAATTGTCTAGTTTCATTCGTATTTTTAAACGCCCTGATTTGTTGACAAAGGCGACATCACTTTTGTCCTTTCCTGTAATTACGGCTTTGTTTACATCACTGCGAATCAACTTTACAGTGATCCCATCATAAGCCTTTACTTCAGAAAATTTATATAGTTCATGGGTAACTTCTTTTTGTGCAGAAGCTGTCCATGTTATTAAAGTGATCGCGATAAGCGCAATTATAGTTCTCATAGATTATGGTGTTAAGGATTAACTTGTAATATATACGTTCATAAGATGCCCTTGGGCTTTTGCGAAAGGTCATTATTTAAAAGATAATACTTGACCTCGAACGGATCTAAAATTTGCTTTTTCCATGAGAAAAGTAGCAGTCGTCCTTTTAGATACATCGCGAATAGAGTTATGCTATTTTTTCACGAAAACGATTCGATATAAATGTTGATTGCTAGTAGTTAAATCTCTATTTTTAAAACTTCATATTTGAGGATTGTTCTGTAGGTGTGTTAAAATAATAACGAAATATCAATCTAAAAGTTGACAGTGCCAATTTGTTAAACCAAGAATCCATGTCAGAAAAACAAGCCAAAGCAAAGGCGTATTGGAAGGAAAACTTAAGGTATCTATTGCTCTTATTGTCCATATGGTTTTTAGTGTCCTATGGTGCAGGTATCCTGTTCAAGGATGCCTTGGATAGCATAAAACTCGGAGGCTTTAAGCTCGGGTTTTGGTTTGCCCAGCAAGGCTCTATTTATGTGTTCGTTATTCTCATCTTTATATATGTGAGGCTGATGAACAAACTAGATAAAAAGTATGGATATAATGAGGAATAAACCTATTATGAAAAAAACAACCGGGATATGAGTGTACAACTATGGACCTACATCATTGTAGGGATAACCTTTGCACTCTATATTGGCATAGCCATATGGTCCAGGGCAGGTTCTACAAAAGAATTTTATGTGGCCGGTGGCAATGTTTCACCCTTGGCGAATGGGATGGCCACTGCGGCGGATTGGATGTCTGCAGCCTCATTTATCTCCATGGCGGGAATTATTGCTTTTGCCGGATATGACGGTTCTGTTTACCTCATGGGATGGACTGGAGGATATGTGCTGTTGGCACTACTATTGGCGCCATATCTTAGAAAGTTTGGAAAGTTCACTGTGCCCGACTTTATTGGGGAACGCTATTATTCCAAAACGGCCCGAATAGTGGCCGTTATCTGTGCCCTAATTGTTTCCTTTACCTATGTGGCGGGGCAAATGAGGGGTGTTGGTGTGGTGTTTTCCAGATTTTTGCAAGTTGATATCACCACAGGGGTAATCATAGGGATGGTCATTGTTCTGTTCTACGCGGTATTGGGAGGAATGAAAGGGATTACCTATACCCAAGTGGCACAATATTGTGTTCTTATATTTGCCTTTATGGTTCCTGCCATCTTTATCTCCATTCAAATGACAGGAAATCCTATTCCCCAATTGGGCATGGGTGCTACGTTAAATGATGGCTCAGGAATGTTTTTGTTGGATAAATTAAACGGACTCTCCACGGAATTGGGTTTTGCCGAATATACAGATGGATCCAAGTCCGTCACCGATGTGTTTGCCATTACCTTGGCCCTAATGGTGGGGACTGCGGGATTACCACATGTTATTGTACGATTCTTTACGGTTAAAAGAGTTAGGGATGCCCGTAAATCAGCAGGGTGGGCCCTATTGCTCATCGCGATTTTGTATACCACCGCCCCGGCTGTGGCCGTATTTGCCAAAACCAACCTTATCAATACGGTTAGTAATAAAGATTATTCCAGTATGCCCCTTTGGTTTAAAAACTGGGAAGATACCGGTCTATTAATTTTTGACGATAAAAACAGGGATGGGAAAATACAGTACGTTGCCAATAAAATGGATAACGAACTGACTATTGACAATGATATAATGGTCTTGGCCAATCCTGAGATTGCCAATTTACCTGCCTGGGTGATTGCCTTGGTAGCTGCCGGTGGCTTGGCTGCAGCATTATCTACAGCTGCGGGTTTGTTGTTGGTGATATCTTCTTCTGTTTCCCATGATCTTATCAAAAGTATTTTTAAACCAAATATTTCTGAAGCGGGCGAATTATGGGCAGCCCGAATTTCCGCAACAGTAGCCGTGATCATTGCCGGGTACTTTGGGATTAATCCACCTGGGTTTGTGGCGGCAGTTGTCGCACTGGCATTTGGCCTTGCAGCCGCCTCCTTTTTTCCAGCTATTGTATTGGGAATTTTTTATAAAAAAATGAGTAAGGAAGGGGCGATAGCAGGAATGATTGTGGGTATTACCCTAATGCTCTTTTACATGCTGAAATTCAAATTTGGTCTTTTTGATGGCGGTAAAGATGCAGTGGCTGGACTGTCTAAGGATTGGTGGTTTGGAATTTCACCGGAAGGCTTTGGTAGCATCGCTATGATCGTTAACTTTATAGTGGCCCTATTGGTCAATATGTTTGCCCCTGATCCCCCAGAACAAGTACAGGAGATTGTAGAGGACATCCGAATTCCCAGTGGAGCGGGTAAGGCGATAGTCCATTAA
>JBFIGS010000315.1:0-3048 GCA_041602195.1 Sediminicola sp.
AATGGGCCATAGGTACCCTTATCATGCACATCTAGACCCAAATAATGGGACGTTCCATGAGGAAAATATGTCTTGACCCCGCTAGGTGATGAAATGATACCAAGATCTATCAGTCCCTTAGTGACCACTTCCTGCGCTGCCTGTCCAGGTGCTTGAAAGGGAGCACCTATGACACTAGCCTTTATCCCTGCCTCCTGTGCATTATAAACAATATCGTATATTAATTTCTGTTCTTTTGTGAATTTTCCATTTGCAGGAATCGTCCTGGTCACATCAGCAGTATACCCGTGATATTCTGCCCCTAGATCCATCAGGACAAGATCATTGCCCACTTTTTGCTTGTTATTCTCTATGTAATGCAAAATACAGCCGTTATTGCCACCCCCTACAATGGAAGGATAGCCCTCATACTCTGCCCCATATTTTTTGTACACATACTCATGAATGCCCTGTATCTCTGTTTCACTCATATTGGGATGCATGGCCTTCATAACTTCGATCTGCCCCACTGAAGAAATTTCAATCGCCTTTTTCAACAAGACCATTTCCTCTGCCGTTTTCGTTTCGCGTAGGGTATTCATAATTTCCTCCAAGAGTATAGAATTTAAATTATTGGATTTCAATTCCAATTTCAGCTTTTCTTGGATCTCCTTACGCTTGCCGTTATCCTCTGCATTTACATAACCCGTTAATAATTGATCGGATTTCAAGTCTTCCTGATAATTTAAATACCTCCCTAAAGTTTGGGCCACATTGGCACTATTTTCAACATCTGTGGAGGTAATCATGCTATAGATCTGCTGCTTTGTCGCATTGTAGTCCGACGGATAATTTGTTTTTAACTTAAAGGTCTTGATTAAATCAAACAGATCTGCAGTACCATTTAGATCCCTATAATCATTTTTAAAATCGAAAAATAAAACAGTATCGAAACCTTTAAAATTGATATTCGATTTTTCAAATTCACGTCCATTAAATGCCATATCAAAGCCCAATTTTTCCTGAACTCCTTCAACCCCCAGTCTCTTCCCATTCCACTGTTCCGCCCTAGGATCTTTCTCCTGCACATAAACCAATTCATTAAAAACTTTGCCATCGGCCGATGTTTGGGTCTCAGAAAAAATCAACAATACAGAGTTAGGTTCCTTGTACCCCGTTAAATAATAAAAATCCGGATCTTGATGGTAGATATAATCAACATCATTCGCCCTATTGCGTTCAGCATTGGCAAAAAATACAGCTACACTATTGGCAGGAATTAAATCACGTACCTTTTCTCTTCTCTCTTTATGAAAATCTGCAGATAAAAAATCTGTAGGGGTTTCTTGGGCTGCTAAAATGGTTATAGATAAAAACAGAAAAAGGAAAGAAGAAAGTTTCATTTGATTCATTTTTGAAGCCATGAAAATAAATAATTTAATTGGTTTCTTGTCCAATTACAACTAAAACAAAGCCTTTTTATCCCTGATCTGCCTATTAACAATACTTTAGATAAAACAATAAAGATCTCCTCTCCCCTATCGATTTATTTTCAATAAATTTGCACCACAAAACCAAACGCATGAAAAGTACAGCACTTACTAAAATACATGAATCATTAGGGGCCAAAATGGTGCCTTTTGCAGGATATAACATGCCTGTTTCCTATGAAGGTGTCAACATAGAACACGAAACCGTACGCAACGGGGTTGGTGTTTTTGATGTTTCCCATATGGGTGAATTTTTGATCGAAGGCCCAAATGCCCTAGCTCTGATCCAAAAAGTAAGCTCCAATGATGCTTCCAAATTGGAAATCGGAAAAGCACAGTATAGTTGTATGCCCAATGAAACGGGAGGTATTGTAGACGACCTTATTATTTACAAGATAAAGGATGAGCAGTATTTATTGGTGGTTAATGCCTCCAATATTGAGAAGGATTGGGCACATATCAGCAAATACAATACATCTATTAATGCCATCATGAAGAACATCTCAGAAGGATATTCTTTGTTGGCCATTCAGGGTCCAAAGGCCATTGAAGCCATGCAATCCCTTACCGATGTGGACTTGGCAAATATTAAATTTTACACCTTTGAAGTGGCCCCTTTTGCAGGCGTGGAACATGTGATCATTTCTGCTACGGGATATACCGGTTCTGGCGGTTTTGAAATTTATTGTAAAAATGAAGATGCTGAACAGGTATGGAAGCGCGTTTTTGAAGCTGGTGAAGCTTTCGGAATTAAGCCCATTGGCCTGGCAGCAAGGGATACCTTACGATTGGAAATGGGATATTGCCTTTACGGAAATGATATCAATGACACCACATCCCCATTGGAAGCAGGTTTGGGTTGGATTACCAAATTCACCAAGGATTTTGTGAACAGTGAGGCTTTGGCCAAGCAGAAGGAAGAAGGCGTAAAACGTAAACTGATCGCCTTTGAATTAAACGAAAGGGGAATTCCTAGGCACGATTATGATATTGTAGATGAAAATGGAGCCAAAATAGGAATTGTTACTTCTGGTACCATGTCCCCATCTATGGGCAAGGGAATTGGTTTGGGTTATGTCCCTGTGGAATTATCCAAAGTTGGAAGTACCATCCACATCCAAATTAGAAAAAACAGTGTCCCTGCCACAGTAGTGAAATTACCTTTTTATAAAGCCTAATGAACAATTTCCAGAATATATTGGAACATATTGCCCGTGATATTGAATCGGTGAAAGACCGTGGCATTGTTGCTTCTTATATTCCGGAATTGGCATATGTAGACAAGAACAAATTTGGTATGCATCTTATTGATGCACAGGGAAACCATTACGGAACCGGGGATTCAGAGGAAGGCTTTTCCATTCAGAGTATCTCCAAAGTACTCTCCCTCTCCCAGGCCTTTGCCATAATGGGTGATAAACTTTGGGAACGGGTGGATGTTGAACCTTCTGGTGACCCCTTTAACCACTTATCACTTTTGGAACTTGAGCATGGAATTCCTAGAAATCCCTTGATAAATGCTGGTGCCTTGGTCATTGCCGACGTATTGATTTCACATTTGGAAAATCCTAAAGCCGAC
>JBFIGS010000316.1:0-3026 GCA_041602195.1 Sediminicola sp.
ACGTAAGAAAGTATAACGGTAAAGAAGGTTATTTAGTATGTACCCTATGTCGTGAGCAGGATTTTGGAGGATCCCAAAAACCGTGGTTCAGTAAAGGATGAACCTTACAAGTGGGCTATCTAGAGAATAGTGTTGCCCTATAAATGGCAGTTGGGTAGGGCCAGATAAAGGGGAAACCCAATAAATGGTTGGGCATAATCAAAATATCTGGTACGTGGCCAAAGTCAGGCGCTATTGCTAATTGGGTAATTCATGACAATGGTCAGGAAATTTTCTGGGGAACCTATATATTTTTGATCATGGAACTGAAGAAGGTATTGAAGTTATTGGTGGTTTGCCTTATTTGTGTGGGGTTGATCACCGCCTTTGTGATGCTTCTAAAATATGTAATCATTTAAATTATAGGATATGAAAAAAAATATGGGCGGCACAGACCGCATGATTCGATTTATTATTGCCGCTGTGATCGGGGTCTTGTATTGGCAGAAAATCATAGATGGTACACTGGCCTATGTGCTCCTGACACTGGCGGGGATATTTGTATTGACCAGTTTTGTCAGCTTCTGTCCGCTTTACAGTATTGTGGGTCTTAATACCTGTAAGACAAAAGAGTAAAAAATAGATTTGTTGGATAAGGGGTATTGATTTGGGCACGGTCAATACCCTTTGTTGTGTTCTATCATTTATATCTGTTAATGATACCCTTTGTAACTATTGTTACTGTACCGGTAAAATATAGGGTATACCTTTAACTACAACTAAACAAAAGACCTGGTATGGGATCACATCATCAAGTACTGATTATTGGAGGGGGTACAGCTGGCATTATGGTAGCTTCACAGCTTATAAGACAGAAAAAAGTAAAGGATATTGCTATTATCGAGCCATCCGATACACATTATTATCAGCCGGCTTGGACCTTGGTGGCAGCCGGTACTTACCACTTTGACAATACAGCCAAACCCATGGGATCTATCATACCTAAGGGCGCTACCTGGTTAAAGGATAAGGCCACTGGTTTTGATCCGGAAAATAACCGGGTTCATACCGAGAACAAAGGGGATATCACCTACGATTATTTGGTGGTTGCTCCCGGATTGGCCTACGATTTTAGTTTGGTGCCGGGATTGGGCGATGCCATGGATAAAGGGGTGGTCTGCAGTACCTATACCGATTCCCAACACGCGTGGGATGTCATTAAAAATTTTAAGGGAGGGACCGCCTTGTTCACACAGCCAACCACGCCCATAAAATGTGGTGGCGCACCTCAGAAAATCATGTATTTAGCTGAAAGCTATTTTAGAAAGGCCGGGGTTCGAAATAATACGGAGGTGGTATTTGCCACCTCGGGGACAAAGATATTTGGGATCAAAAGAATTGCCGATACGTTAATGAAGGTGGTAGATAGAAAGGATATCAACCTTAGGTTTTACCACAATCTTGTGGCGGTAGATGGCGAAAAACAGATTGCCTGGTATGAACTGGGCAAAGATATTGAACCGGGGAGATGTGTGGTAAGGTCCGGGGACGATAAAAAACAATTGGATGAGTCTTTTCAATATAATTACAAAGACGTAAAAGTGACTATTGAAGGAAACAGATATGGTATTCATTACGATATGTTGCATACGGCACCGCCATCGGTAGCTCCAAAGTTTGTTAGGGAATCTTCCCTGGTGAACGAGGCAGGGTGGGTAGATGTGGACAAACAAACCATGCAGCATACCAAATATCCAAATATTTTTAGTTTGGGTGATGTGTCCTCTTTGCCCACTGCAAAAACAGGTGCGGCTGTCAGAAAACAAGCCCCTGTTGTAGTGGAAAATATAGACCTTCTGATCAGACAAAACAAAATCGGGACAAAGGCCTATAACGGGTATTCCTCCTGTCCATTGGTGACCGACTATGGAAAAATGGTGTTGGCAGAGTTTGATTATGAAAACAAATTCACCCCGGATCCAAAACTGAAGCAAATGCTGGTTTTTGACAGTGCCAAAGAGCATTGGAGATTGTGGATGCTGAAGAAATATGGGTTGCCATACCTCTATTGGAATAAAATGATGAAAGGCAAAAACGTATAATTAAATTTCCCCCATTTATTGTTAGAAGATGAAGCGTAAAGTTTCATCTTCTTTTTTTGCGCAAATTTTAAAAAAAATACCACTTTTGGTCTGTAGTATCTTGCCCCATGGGATACTGCACTATTCATATTGGACCAAGTACACCAGAACGGGAAATGCCATGCCAATTGTACTTGGTTAGGTTTTATGAATCCTGATTGGATGGAAGTTGTCCAAGGCGATCTTTCGTTTTGTGCCCATAATCCTCAATAGTATGGGAGTCCATTCGAAAATTAACGCTAATTTCGCCCTACAAATCTTGGATATTTTATAATAATTTTCTTACTTATGTGCTATTGGCATTTTGTAAGGAATTCGCCTTTTCATAAAGCGCTGATATCATGACAGATGGCTTTTGGGAATAACAAAAAGGCGCAGAATTTACATAGTGATAGGTAATAATGAACAGGACTATTTTTTTAATTCCAAGAAAACCATCCCCATACGTGGAAAGTAAACAACTGGAAAAAATACTACCGTTACTGGATTTGGCCAAATACATTGGCAGGGCATCTGCTGTGGTTCTCTCAGGAATTGGGGATAAAAAGGAGAGCTACTGTGCTTCAGGAGAAATCCTTTCCTGTGAAGATAAAGGTCTTTTGGAGCCATTTCTGGCCCAAACGTTGAACTCCCTGAACAACATCACCATCAAACCCAACGTGCAAAAGCTAGGTAGCCTCGATCCCGGAAAATGGAGACAAGGAAATTTTGCCATCGCGGGTTATGTAGGTTGCCCCTTATCATCCTTTAAAGGAGAGTCCTTGGGGGTGTTGAGTTTAATCTTCGATGCTGCCTTCGAGTCCAATTCCCATCTGGAAAAAGCTTTGCTGACGGTCGCTTCACAGGTATCCAAAGTTTTGGAAGACTGCCTGGCCCAAGAGGAATTCGGGTTGGTCCAAAAGGAAC
>JBFIGS010000317.1:0-3025 GCA_041602195.1 Sediminicola sp.
ATGCAACAGTAATCGTGCCACCATGTAGCTCGACCAGCTGACGACAGATCGTCAAACCCAGGCCAGTTCCTCCCTGAAAGCGTTCCGGATCGCCGGTTACCTGAAAAAAGGATTCAAAAATGTGGTTTTGCTGTCCTAAGGGAATCCCCATACCCGTATCACTGACCGTGAGGCAGAGCATGTCCTCACGAACCTGAGCCGAGATGCTGACAGACCCCACTTTGGTGAACTTAATGGCGTTGGCTACCAGGTTGTTGAGAATTTGATGCAAGCGATTCTCATCCGCGAGCACCGGTGGCAGATCTAGGGCAAGACAATTAATCAGGCTGAGTGATTTTGCCTGGGCCAAAGGTTGAGAGAGGGTGATAACGACTTCAGCGATTGATCGAACGTCTAAGGGTCGCAGTTCCAGTGTCAGATTGCGACTTTTGAGTTTAGAGAAATCGAGAATGTCATTGACCAGGTTTGAAAGCCTTCTACCGCTGGTGACGATCATGGCCAGATTGGTTTGGCCCTTGGCCGTTTGGGGGCCCGCCACCCCATCCATTAGCGATTCAGCCAAACCAATGATTCCGTTGAGTGGCGTCCTTATTTCATGGCTAACTTTGGCAACCAAATGCTCCCCTGTGTTGATAGGGTGATTTTTTGCCGACTGGCTGGAGGTAATTTTTTTGTGGCCTCGCTCCAAATCTGCTTCCTCTCCTCCATACGTTTGTGAAGTATTGGAGGTAATAGTTCCAACAAATTTTTCCTCAAGACTACTTTTCAATGAATTGAAAGATTTTTTTAACTGGGAAGCCTCTTCAGTCGTCAATTTTTCAAAAGAAAGATTGCTCAGTTTTGATTCTAAGTCGGTTAAGTGATACGTTAGGTCTTTAGATTTCAAATGGTATTGGATTTGGGTTATGGCCTTAATGAATCAAGTTCAAAATTCTCAAGCCCATTACTGGCTATGAGTTTTGGTTGTTTAAATTTCACCTTTCTATATGCTTTGGGCAATTAAATGTTATCTAGCCTTCCTTTTGTGTTGTCAAAGTGCTTTATTTGTAGGTAAATAAACAATCATTATGAAGCAGCTTGTCGTATTTATTAGCATTTTAACATTGGTAGCCTGCAAGGAACAGAAAAAGGAAATGGCCGAAAGTGTTTTGGAAAAGGCACAAAGAATTCATGAAAAGGTGATTACTATTGATACCCATAACGATATAAATGTGGGCAATTTCACGGATAGCATCAATTACACCCAAAATTTGGATACCCAAGTAAATTTGCCAAAAATGACAGAAGGTGGATTGGATGTTTCTTGGTTAATTGTGTATACCGGACAAGATTCCCTAAACCCCGAAGGATATGAGAAAGCCGCAAAAAATGCCATGGATAAATTTGAAGCCATCCACCGACTCTGTGAGGACATAGCTCCCGAGAAAATTGAATTGGCCTTGACCTCTGATGATGTACGGCGCATTTCCAAGTCGGGCAAGAAAGTAGCCATGATCGGTGTAGAAAATGCTTATCCCATAGGAGAGGATCTCTCAAATTTTGAAAAATACCATAACCTTGGTGCCAGATACATTTCCCTTTCCCACAATGGACATAGTCAATTTTGTGATTCCAATACAGGAGAAAAGGATAGCATATGGCTACATAATGGTTTAAGTGAATTGGGCAAAAAGGCTGTGGTTGAGATGAATAGACTAGGGATAATGATTGATATCTCCCACCCATCAAAATCTTCTATGGAGCAAATGGTTGCGCTTTCCAAACCCCCTATTATTGCTTCGCACTCATCGGCTAGGGCGCTGTGTGACCACAGTCGTAATTTGGATGATGAACAATTATTACTGTTAAAAAAGAATGGAGGGGTCGTACAAACCGTGGCCTTCAGTTCTTATCTAAACACGGATAAACATGAAGCAAGAGCTGCATATATGAAGGGGCTCTATTTAAAAATTGCTGATTCGATGGACATTGATTGGTATGAAAGATCCCAATTTCCCGAGCTATCAGATGCTCAAAGAGCTGCGTTCATGGCTAATTATCCAAAAGTTTTGAAACAGGCCAAAATAGAGGCTTCAAATGATAAAAATGCTCCCGAAGCGGTTAATGTTTCCGATTTCGTAAACCATATCGATTATATGGTAAATTTGATTGGGATAGATCATGTAGGGATAAGCTCCGATTTTGACGGTGGCGGTGGTATCGAAGGATGGGATGACGCTTCCGAGACCTTTAACGTGACCTTAGAGTTGGTAAAAAGAGGATATTCTGAAGAGGAAATCGAAAAACTATGGGGAGGAAACCTTTTAAGGGTTTTGGATGAAGTGCAGGCAGTATCTAAAAACTGGGCCGAAAATTAATTGTCGGCCGCAAGTCTATCTCTTACATATTCTATCTTGGTTTTACCGTGGGATGCCGGCTTTCCGTCGGCCCCTAGGTTCACCATTATAATATTATCAACCGTAACGATGGTCTCACGGGTCATCTTATTTCGAACCTCACAATTGAGTGTCAAAGAGGATTTTCCAAATTTTACTACCTCGATCCCTATTTCAATAATATCACCTTTAACCGCGGTACTCATAAAATTGATTTCAGACATGTATTTGGTAACCACCTTCTTGCTTTCCAGCTGGATAATACTGTAAAGGGCAGCTTCTTCATCTATCCATGCAAGCAATCTACCTCCAAATAAGGTCTCATTCGCATTTAAATCTTCTGGTTTGACCCATTTTCTAGTATGAAATCTCATAACGCACTATTTTCATCCAAAATTAGTCGACTTTATCTTTAAAAAATAACATGGATTTGGATTAAGAGTCAGAAATGTGAATTTGAAACTTTAATGCCCATGAATAACGGTTATTGGCAAAAACATACTATTGAAATTGTCATTTTGAATACACCATTTTTTTATTGATATAACCCATGATCCCATGGGAGGAAAATCCACTAACCTAACCTGATACCGAAGTGCCCCTAAAAAGCGCTTTTAGATTTCTTCTGAACAGTTGGTTAATTTAATTTC
>JBFIGS010000318.1:0-3010 GCA_041602195.1 Sediminicola sp.
CCGTGAATTTCAACACGGGAACCACAAGTCCATCTTCAACAGCAACCGCAACTCCAACACTTATATGGTGATTGTAACGGGTGGTATCCCCGTTCCATGAAGTGTTAACTTGTGGGTGCTTTCTTAAAGCCATGGCACATGCCTTAACCACCATATCATTAAAAGACACTTTAGTATCTGGCAAGCTATTGATCTGTTCTCTTGAAGCTTTGGCATTATCCATGTCCACCTCAATAGTAAGATAGTAATGCGGGGCGCTAAATTTAGATTCTCCCAACCTTTTTGCGATTACTTTTCGCATTTGGGAATTTTTCACCTCTTCACTACTTTCCTCACCTACAGGTGCGGCAAACGCCACACTTTGCGCTTTTTCAGCAGGAGCAGCAGTTTGAGCCGGTGCTGATGGGGCAGCCTTTTGAGTTGGCTGGTAGTTCTCAATATCCTTCTTCACTATCCTTCCGTGATCGCCACTTCCGGTAACAGTTGAAAGATCGATACCCTTTTCATCCGCTATTTTTTTCGCCAATGGGGAAACAAAGATTCTTTTACCATCACTTGCGGCTACAGGGGCTGATGTAGAAGTAGATTTTTCTTCAGCTTTCGCTTCGGCTTTCTTTTCAGTTTTCGCTTCGGGTGCCTTAGCACCACCGGAGGAAGCTCCGCTCAATATGCTTTCTACATTGGTTCCTTTTGGACCTATAATTGCCAAAACAGCATCAACAGGAGAAGATTCACCCTCTTTTATCCCAATATACAATAAGGTACCGGAGTAGAACGATTCAAATTCCATGGTGGCCTTATCCGTTTCGATCTCTGCAAGGATGTCTCCTTCTTCAACCTCATCACCCACTTGTTTCAACCAGGAAGCAACAGTTCCTTCTTCCATGGTATCACTTAAACGCGGCATTTTTATAATCTCTACACCCTCTGGAACTTCAGATGTTTGAGCAACACTTTCAGCAGTTGTGTCATCAGATTCCGATGGCGCTTCCGCTTCTTCTTTTTTTGATTCTTCCGATTCAGTTGAGGTAGTTGAATCCCCGTTCAAGAGCCCGGAAATATCTTCTCCTTCTTCTCCAATAATCGCCAAAAGGGAATCTACAGGAGCTCCATCACCTTCTTGAATGCCAATATGAAGTAACGTACCCTCGTGAAATGATTCGAACTCCATTGTAGCTTTATCAGTCTCGATTTCGGCTAAAATATCACCTTCCTCAATTTTGTCACCTACTTTTTTAAGCCACTTAGCTACCGTACCTTCTTCCATGGTATCGCTAAGTCTTGGCATATTAATTACTTCTGCCATCTACTTATAATTTATGTGGTAAAAATGGATAATCCTCTTGCTCGTATACCATATCGTACAATTGTTGTACTGGTGGGTAATCTGATTCGTCCGCGAATTTCTCACATTCGGTAACCAAGTCCTTTACGCGTTTGTTGATTTTCTTGATCTCATCATCGGTAGCATATTTGTTTTCCTTGATAATCTCCAGCATTTGATTGATAGGATCTATTTTCTTGTATTCCTCAACCTCATCTTTCGTTCTGTAATGTTGCGCGTCTGACATAGAGTGACCTCTATATCTATATGTTTTCATCTCCAAAAATGTTGGTCCACCACCACTTCTGGCTCTTTCCACCGCTTTGCTCACTTCCTTGGCCACTGTTTCCGGATCCATACCGTCTACTGGTCCACAAGGCATTTCGTAGCCCAAGCCCAATTTCCAAATATCAGTTGAAAAAGATGTCCTGGCCACAGAAGTTCCCATAGCGTATCCATTATTTTCACAGATGAAAACAACTGGAAGTTTCCAAAGCATTGCCAAATTGAAACTTTCGTGTAGCGATCCCTGTCTAACAGCACCATCACCCATATAACAAAGGGTTACTGCTTCCCTTTTAAAATATTTGTCAGCAAAAGCCATACCTGCTCCCAAAGGAATTTGGCCCCCTACTATTCCGTGACCACCGTAAAATCCTTTTTCCTTTGAAAAGATATGCATGGAACCTCCCATTCCCTTGGAGGTACCTGTGACCTTACCATACAATTCTGCCATCACCCTTCTTGGATCTACGCCCATTCCAATAGGCTGTACGTGATTACGATAGGCTGTGATCATCTTATCCTTAGAAAGGTCCATAGCATGCAAAGAGCCCGCTAAAACTGCCTCTTGCCCGTTATACAAGTGCAAAAAGCCTCTTACTTTCTGTTGAATATAGACTGCGGCTAGTTTATCCTCAAATTTTCTCCAGAACAACATGTCCTCATACCACTTAAGGTAGACCTCTTTGGTTATTTTTTTCATTAATTCAGTATTTATTGAAGCTTATATATCAAACAAGGAAACAAAAATACACATAAATTCAATAGAGAAAAAAAATTGAAGAAAAAGCTAGTAAGAAACCACAAAAAGAGAGGAAAATATGAAATAAGCAGAGTTTATGTGAATTCGTTTGACCTAATATTGAGATTAGCCTAAAAACGACTTCCCAAAGGCCAGTGGGAGAATATCCCCAATGGAATTGCATTTTATAACTTCACCGGTCTCCCCCATTAACATCAATTGAATGGGAGTCTCTTGCTTTTGTTCGTATTCCGATATGGCCTGCCTACAATTACCACATGGCGCAGCTGGCTCTTTAACGACATATTTTTCAGAAGTTGCCGTTATGGCAATCGCCTTGATGGGTACGCCAGGATATTTGGCACCTGCGTAGAACACGGCAACCCTTTCGGCACACAGGCCGGAAGGATAGGAAGCGTTTTCTTGATTATTTCCGATTACAATTTCACCATTTTCCAATAGTACGGCGGCACCCACTAAAAAGTTGGAATACGGTGCGTATGCATTTTGTCTGGAAGCAACAGCTGCTTTCATTAGTTTTTGATCTTCTGATGATAAATCATCTAAGTTGTCAAAAACGGTCATCTCAAAGGAAATGGTCTGTTTTCTCAAGGAATATTATTTTAACGGTTATTGTATGGTTTCAAATATACTATAACCAA
>JBFIGS010000319.1:0-2993 GCA_041602195.1 Sediminicola sp.
ACTGCTCCACTAATTGTGGTTGCACCGGATTTGTTGGAAATTTATATAGATGGTAAGGTAGATGTGCTTTGTTATGTTGAAGCGACAGGAAATATAGCCATTTCAGTTGTTGGAGGAACCGAACCCTATCAATATTATTGGGACAACGGTGAAACCACAGAAGATTTGAGCGGACTGCTCGCCGGTGATTATGTTATTGAGGTGGTAGATGCTAATGGATGTTTTACAGAAAGTAGTATTACCATTGAGGCGCCTTCAGATCCATTACGAATTGCAAGTGCCAATCTTGAGGATGTTTCTGAATATCAGGCAAACGATGGGAGTATAGCCTTGGATATTTCAGGAGGCTCAGGGTCCTATGGTATCAGATGGACCAGGCTTTCGGATAATGCATTCGTTGGGGAAACAAAAAGTATAGAAAATCTTTCGGCAGATACATATGAAGTTACAATTGCCGATGGCAATGGCTGTACAATAAGTGAAAGTTATGTACTCTCACAGCCTGATATTGTAGAGGAAACAATGGTGTCACCTACCTGTGCAGGCACTTCGGATGGAAGTATATCCGTTGTGGTAAATAAAGGAAACGGAGAGTTTACCTATTCTTGGAATACTGGAGATACTACTAGCGATATTGACGGACTTCCCGCAGGAACGTATACGGTTACTATTGGCGGCTTTGGCGATGGACCAATAACCCGGACTTATATCTTGGAAGATCCTCTTCCTCTATTGGTTGACCTTGGTGAGGATAGGGTTTTGTGTGACGGACAGCAGCTGGAATTGGATGCCACAGTGGCCGACCCAAGGGCAACCTATTTATGGTCTTCGGATCAAGGATATACCAGTACAGAGTCCAAAGTAATATTGACCGAAACAGGGAACTATACTTTGGTAGTGGAAAGTCAAAATGGCTGTACCGCCCAAGGTACTATTTTTATTGATGTAAGTTCTGAAGAGATCAGTGCCGAATTTGCTGTCTCTAGTCAAGTATTCGTTGGTGAGTCCTTGATTCTGGTGGATATCAGCAATCCATTACCTGAAAGGTTAGAATGGATAGTTCCAGAAGAAGCGACAGTGCTTAAAATGGATAATGATGAAGCAGAACTTGTTTTTAATAGCCCAGGAGAATACGAAATAGGAATTATAACCCACCGCGGACCATGCAGAGCACAACAGACCAAAAAGGTTTTGGTGCTTGCTAAGGATGCAACGGTGAATGAGGAAGAAATTGAATATAATAAGAAAGTGGTAGAAAATTTCGTAGTGTTTCCTAATCCAACAAGTGGACAATTTAATACACAGATTAATCTATCGGAACGGGGAAATGTGAGTATTAGGGTTTTTAGTTTTGCAAACAATGCCTTGATAGCCTCAGAAAAAGCACGAGGGGAATCATCTTATGATATTTCCATGGATATCTCAGGCAAACCGGCAGGGGTTTATGCTATTGTACTGGAAACACCTTATGGAACTTCCCTGAGGAAGATTATCTTGAAGTAGGTAAAACAACAATAAATAAAAAACCCTGACCAATTAAGATCAGGGTTTTCAAGATGAATTTAGAATTCTTGAGTTATTATTTTACGTTAGAACCTATGTTCCCTTGTGCAATAACCACTTCCATATGGGCTGCATTTTGATGGATCTTAATATGTCCATTAAAATTTACAAGCTCCTCATAAGAAATAGCAGTGCCATTGTCCAATTTGGAAACCATAGTAGTACTAGATTCACAATCACACTCAATGGCGGCTAGCGTAATAGCTACCTCACCACCTTGAACAGCATTGTTCAAATAGATTTTTGCTGGATGGATGTCCGTAGAGGAGTTGCTGATTTGCAATACCACTTCCGTTAATCCCTTTTCTTTTTTGATAAAGGTAGCTGTTCCACTAATGTTGGAATCAGTTACAGCGCTTAATTGGAAAACTCGACTAATAATAGAGGTTTCACTGTTGTCATCCTTGCTACAACCTGTAATAATGACCATTGCCAATGCGAAGAATAAATAAGTATGTTTTTTCATTTTGTTTTAGTGTTTGTTCAATTATTGCGCAAATGAATGTCAAAAATGAATCCCCTCGGTTATTGCAGTTCCAAATACCAAAATAAACGATGAAATGCATGTTTTTGGGTTTAATTCCCTAAAAACTAGATCGGTAGGGCATAGATTGATACACTGATGAGTTGGTTTTTTAGTGAGGATGGAAAGAAAAAAACCTTGTAAATCAAAATATTATCTAAGGTCATGGTTCGGAAGGCGAGAATTACCTCACTTCGTTCGGTGAGTCCCGCCCGAACATCTTGAAATTGGAAAAGTCGGCATGCTATGCCGTGTTTTTGTTTCATGTGCCCTCGCTCAAATAAATTTGGTTCAGCCCTTAAAACAAAATGGGCAATACATGTTATTGAATTTATACTACGTAGGTCGCTAGTAAGGGAATACCGGCCGATCCAAAATAATTTTCAGTATACCATTCCATAACATCAACAAGGGTTGCTGGATATTGCCATATATAAACAATTAAAACGTTTAAGGCGTATCCGTTTGGAGTTGATTTTTAGATCATTTTCTAGAATAGGTAAGTAAGTGAAGTCCAAATCCCTTATCAACTACTAAGATGTCATTATTCAATTTGATTATCGTAAGATTCACCGTTCTGGTCATTTCTTTTATTTGAAGTAATTCGCCATTGATAGAATATGTTTTATCGTTTTCTACCTCGTTCCCACAATACCCGTTAAAATTCAAGTAGGCGCCATCAGCTTCAAAAACTATATATGGACGGACTTTATTAGTTTCTACTGAACAGTCATCATCAGGAGCAGTAATTAAAGTTTCATCCCCATCAATTGTAATGGATACGACATACCATTTTCCTAGTATTTTTGTGGAAAGCTCGTTTCCTTTAATTTCATTCTCTTCGGAAGTGGAACATGAAACAATGATTACAATCAACAACAATAAAAAAGATGTTTTTTTCAAAACG
>JBFIGS010000320.1:0-2956 GCA_041602195.1 Sediminicola sp.
AACTACAAGCGGGAGCGTTAAGACAAGAGCTAGTCTTTGATTCTGAACGTTTTGTATGGTCGGTTGCTGCAGGGATCAATTACAGATTTATGTTCTAACCAACAGGGTTAGCCCATAAAAGAGGTTGTTTTGACAACAAAAAAAAGCAACTTCACCACAAAATGTTTTTTTGTTTGTACTAATTAAATAAGTTTACTGTATAGATTTAAAGTCCCAAATTTTAAATTAACTAAAACCAGAACTTAATTATGTTATACGACACCTACGGAGAGGAATACTTAATCTTCCTTAAAGATTTAAATGAAATTTTAAGTTTAAACGAATTGGTGGAGCTAGACTATTTATAGGCTATTAACATCATTATTAAAACCCCAAATTATGGCAAACCAAAATCAAGACAACGCAGCTTATTTGAGCTTTATGCAAGATTTAAACGAAATCTTGGTCAACTTTAATATTAATAAGTTGAATTATTCATAGTGGAATAAGAACCACTAAAAAAGGAGCACCCCATAAGGTGCTCCTTTTTTTTTATAAAATCATAATGTGCAATTATTATCCCAAATAAGTCTTTAGAATCTTGCTCCTAGAGTTGTGTCTGAGCTTTCTGATGGCCTTTTCCCTTATTTGTCTTACTCTTTCCCTGGTCAGATCAAAAGTCTGTCCTATTTCGGCCAAGGTCATGGAATGTTGGTCTCCAATCCCGTAGTATAATTTTACCACATCGGCTTCTCTTTGCGAAAGTGTTTCCAAAGCCCTATTAATTTCTGTGTTTAGGGATTGTAGCAATAAATTTTTATCAGGGTTAGGGGATTCTCCCGAACGAAGTACATCATATAAATTGGAATTTTCTCCCTCAATCAAAGGAGCATCCATACTTACGTGCCTCCCGGAGTTTTTCATCGACTGCTTTACTTCGCTTACGGAAAGATCCAATTCCTTGGCTATTTCTTCGGCAGAAGGCGGACGCTCATGTGCTTGTTCCAGGTAGGAAAACGCCTTTTTAATCTTGTTAATGGACCCGATCTTATTCAAAGGCAATCGTACAATTCTAGATTGTTCGGCTAAAGCTTGTAGGATAGATTGTCTGATCCACCAAACGGCATAGGAAATAAACTTAAAACCCCTCGTCTCATCAAAACGTTTGGCTGCCTTGACCAAGCCTACATTCCCCTCATTGATCAAATCAGGCAATTTTAAACCTTGATTCTGATATTGTTTTGCAACGGAAACAACAAATCTTAAATTTGCAGTAGTTAATTTGTTCAAGGCCAATTGATCACCCTCTCTTATTTTCTGGGCCAGCTCCACTTCTTCATTTGCGGTAATCATATCTATTTTACTGATATCTTGCAAGTACTTGTCCAATGATTTTGATTCCCTGTTTGTTACCTGCTTGATGATCTTTAGTTGCCTCATATATGGATTTTTGATTTAGAAAGTTTACAAGGCTATATGATACATTATTTTTATGGATAATCCAAAAAACATTGTCATTTAATGCCTTTTTTTATGAAAAATTTAAGGTTTTGGTGAAATTTCCCTAAAATATGTTTGAATTATTTGATCAAATAGTACTTTTGAGGGAACAATTGTCGGTATTATAGCACTATGAGCAAAAGGGCCTTAAAGAAATACCTTGCAGAACTACGGCAAGAGGAATTAGCAGATCAACTAATGGATCTTTATGAAAGGTTTCCCGTGGTAAAAGAATACTATGATTTTGTCTTTAATCCCAAAGAGGACAAAATGGTGCAGGAAGCAAAGGTGAAAATATCCAATGAATATTTTCCCATAAAACGCAAACGTCCCAAAGCGAGAAGATCCGTTGCTCAGAAATTTATCAAGCACTTTATAAAATTAGGGGTAGAGCCACAATTAATTGCCGATGTTATGTTGTACAATGTGGAAATTGCCCAGGCTTTTTCCGCAAACAAAAATGTTCCGGATGCATTTTTTAAAAGTATGCTCAACTCTTTTACAGAGGTAGTCCAATTCATCTCAATAAATGGCTTATTGTCAGATTTTAAAGAGCGGATCGTAAAAATATTTGAAACCACACAAAATCAAAAATGGCCGAATGAAGAGGAATTTTCAAGGGCCTTGGATATAATAGATTAGCATATGGCCATTGTAATAATAAGACAGGACGGAAAAGCTTCCCATTGGAAAGATATCCTACTGAGTAAATCCAAAAATACTCCCATTTACGAATTTGGGGAAGAACATCCAAGAGAAGATATTACCATGGCGTTGGTTTGGCAGCATCCAAAGGGTTCCTTAAAAGAGTATCCCAACTTAAAATGTGTGGCATCTATGGGAGCTGGAGTTGATTTTATCATGGCTGATACTGATATTTCGAAGAATATTAAGATCACCAGGGTGGTAGACCCTATGTTGGCAAGTGACATGTCCGAATTCGTAATTGCATGCATCTATTCACATTTAAAAAACTTGCCATTCTATGGACAGCAAGAATCCCAAAAGAGTTGGACAAGAAAGGAGTACTTGAGAAAGGAAGATGTTACCATAGGTATAATGGGGTTGGGCGAATTGGGGAGAACCCTTGCCAAGGATCTTCAACATCTGGGGTTTCAAGTTCAAGGTTGGGCCAATTCCCGTAAGGAGGGCATCCATACCTTTCTAGGCAAAAAGGAGCTGTCCCAATTTTTATCCGCTACCTCCATTTTGGTCTGTTTGCTGCCCTTGACCGAGGATACCAGAAACATTTTGGATAAGGAATTGTTTAGGAAACTGCCTAAGGATGCCTATGTTATCAATGTGGCCAGGGGTGGACACTTAGTGGAAAAAGACCTTCTCAATATGGTCGATAGCGGACATTTGTCGGGTGCAAGCTTGGATGTATTTTCCCAGGAGCCATTGCCGCAAGACCATCCATTTTGGGTGCACCCCAATATCCATATTACGCCGCATATTGCAAGTATTTCTTCTCCAA
>JBFIGS010000321.1:0-2944 GCA_041602195.1 Sediminicola sp.
AACATTCCAAGAAGAACTGGACGACGTCCCACCTCAGTTCGGGGTGTTAAAACAAGCAGCTACTTGGAACCCTGTGCATATTAATTTTCAGCATTTTTGGAATATGTTGAAGGATGCTTGGAGAACTGGGAATTATTGGGACAAAATTAGAATTTGGTTTATGCCTACCGGATGGAGACCGGAGGATGTCAAGGAGAAATATCCCATTACCATCATAGAGGATGTTTATCACTTTAAAAGGTATAAAACAGTGGCGTCGTCAAGGCTAAAGGCCTATGTGATTTTTCAAATGTTGTTCAGTGTACTCCTTTTGCTGTTTATGTTTTATAGTTACAGCGCTATTGGTTTTGATGGGTTGTTGTTATTTGGAGCTTTTGTATTTGTGGGCATCTATGGGTATTCGTCCTTGATGGATAGAAGTAGGGTTGCCGTATTTATAGAGGTGGCAAGGGGCCTGTTCGGAATCGGATTAATTGTTTATACCGGCGGTTGGTTCGGGCTAGATAGCTTTTTGCCCTTTGGCAAATTACTTATGGTGGTTTATTTTATGGTCACCATAATCTCTGGAATATACTTTACTTATTTTGAGAAAGAAGAGGAGGATGTTCTTTCCGTAGCCTAAGCACTTATCTTAAACTAGAGCCTTACGACTTATTTCTTAGCTCTTTGTCCACCAAGGCAATATAAAGCTTCATAGCTTGCTTAGGTTTTATGTCTTTGGCCTGTATCAGTGCGTTGGCCTTGAATGCGTTGATTAACGGAGTGCTGCTTCCTGGGTGGTTGAAGTTCTCATTTGCAATGCGATAATACGCGTAGAGCTTTAGCAGAAGATCAGCAGGGAGGGGTTCTGTAAAGTCGTTCACAAAGGCAACAGCTTCGGAAAATTTTGTATTTAATTTATCACTCGTCATCCTGACTTTTAAGTATGGCAATACAGGTTTTGGCCCCTGTAACTTTTTGGTTCAATTTTACCGTAATTGGACAATCTAAAGGTAAGAACAAATCTACCCTAGAACCAAATTTAATAAATCCACCATCCTCACCTTGTCGGACGCTTTCTCCTTCAATGGCATAATTCACAATTCTTTTGGCCATTGCCCCAGCAATTTGTCGGTACAGGATATCGCCAAATTTTGGAGTTTTTATGACCACAGTCGTTCGTTCGTTTTCGGTGCTCGCCTTTGGGTGCCAAGCAACGAGGTATTTTCCCGGGTGATATTTGGAATATTTTACCACTCCACTTACAGGGTACCTGGTAACATGAACGTTTATGGGGGACATAAAAATAGAGACTTGCATTCTTCTATCCTTAAAATACTCCGTTTCCTCAACTTCTTCAATAACCACAACCTTACCATCTACAGGTGCCAATATCTCGTCAAAATTTTTAAGCACCTTTCGTTTAGGATTTCTAAAAAACTGAAGGATCATTACCAAGATAAAAAGAGAAAAGATTTGTATGGCAATTCTAGCCCAGGTAATATCAATAAAAAAATGGGCCAAAAGACTGATTGACGCAACAATCAGAAATGTAATTAGTATGATTTTTTGACCTTCTTTATGAAACATATGAAAAGATATTTAACGTTAAATAAGCAAATGGGGCGGCAAAGACCAAACTGTCCAGCCTATCCAACATGCCTCCATGACCCGGCAATATGGCGCCGCTATCCTTGACACCTGCACTTCTTTTGAATTTTGATTCTATTAAGTCGCCCAAACTGCCGGTAACAACAATTACTACTGCTAAAATCAACCATTCCCGAAGGGAGAGGTTGGTTTCATAGGATGACATGATATATGCCGCAATCAGTGCAAAAACAAGTCCTCCAAAAGTTCCTTCAATTGTTTTTTTAGGAGAAACTGCGGGATAAAGTTTGGTTCTTCCTATACTTCTTCCTACCAAGGAGGCAAAAGAATCATTTACCCAAATGAGGATAAAAATACCCATGATCAAAAACTGGGCAAATTCATCATCTTTATAAGGTATCATGGTCAGAAATATACAGCCTCCACCTATATAAAATAAACCAAATAGGAATTTCTGCAAAGTGTTGAGATGAATTTCTTTTTTATTGAACAGGAAAACCAGCAGTGCTAAATTAATGGTAATTGTCATTAACATCAAAATATTAATGGCTACCTGGTCCTGTATGATATAGATAAATGCCCACCAAAGAATCAAATAGGCCAAGTAGATATAGTACCCTTTAAGTTTTACAATACGCTTGTATTCATGTAAGCAGGCCAATCCGAAGGCCATAAACAGAAAGTCAAAGGCATCCGAGCTAAGAAAAATAGCGGATAGTAATAAAAAGACATAGACGACACCCGTTATTAGGCGCCTTAGAATTTCTCTCATAAGTTAAAGGTCTTCCAGAAGTAAAAGATATAAATTTTTTGAACTACTTCCGTAAGAGAGAAAATCATCTTTGTCCTCCAAATTGGACTGAAAATGTTTTATGGTAGTAATGTTGGCCGGAATGCTGTTTTTGTATTTCTTCTTAATATTTTTTAAACCTTCTCCAATAGATTCTACGAGTTGACTGGTCGTGGCAAAAACAATAAGATTTTCTGGTAAATCGTGTAGCTTGTACTCTTTTAATTGGTTGGAGCAGACTAAAATGGACCCGTTTTGGGCTATGAGCTGCTCACAAGTGGTGAAAAATACCCTGCTCTTGGTTGGACTGTTTGTAAATAGCAGTCCTTGTTTGGAAAACTTTTCTTCCAACCTCTCATCTATTGAAAAGAAGGCGTGGTCCTGCCATTTATTTTCAATAATAATATTGTCCAGAGTCTCGGCAATTTCTGAAAAGGAATCGCAGTATAGGAATTTACCGCCATTCTTTTTAAAGTGAATCGTAAATTTTTCGTCCACAGGTATATTGAGGTCAGGCATATGTAGCCCTCTGGTTTCAGCAGTTTCCCTTGAAACCTTCTTCTT
>JBFIGS010000322.1:0-2940 GCA_041602195.1 Sediminicola sp.
AAAATACCACTCATTATTATTCAATAGCGCGATTAAAGTGGATATTCCGGTCATAGTGACCACCCCATTCCGGAGTATGTTGACCAGTCATTTTCAGGTTTCTAAAAGAACGATTTGTGAGCTATCATATTGAACAAATTTATTGATTTTTTTAGCTGCTTTTTATTCTACTCTGCTTTTCTTTTTTCGCATAGATTCCCCCTGAAGTTCAAAACGATGTGCATGGTGCACAAGTCTGTCCATAGTTGCATCTGCAATGGTTTTCTCCCCAATAATATCATACCAGCGGCTTACTGGTAATTGGGAAGTGATGATTACTGAGTTCTTACCATGTCGATCCTCGATAATCTCTAAAAGTGCTATTCTGCTTTGTTGATCCATTGGTTGTAGGCCAAAATCATCTAGGATGATAAGCTGCAAACGTTCCAATTTGGCCAGTTCTTTCAAATAGAACCCATCAGCTTTGGCCATCTTTAGTTTAGCCATCAAACGGTTGGTGTTGTAATATTTTACCCTATATCCATCTATACATGCCTGGTAGCCTAATGCGGTAGCGAGATAGCTTTTACCTGCCCCGGTACTTCCGGTAATGAGAACGTCCTGTCCATTAGAGATATAATCTCCTTGAGCTAAGCGTAAGAGTTTGGTACGGTCCAAATTGCGAGAGGCATCAAAGATTACGTCTTCTAAAGCTGCCCTATAGCGGAACTGGGCACTTTGTACACTGCGTTCAATCTTTCGATTTTGACGATAATCGTATTCTGTTTCAATAAGCTGGGCCATGAGTTGGTCAATGGTATAATGATCGCTCTTGCCGCTTTCAATGGTTGTTTTAAAGACTTCGTACATGCCGTGAAGCCCAAGGGTTTTCATTTTCGATAACGTGGTTTGATTCATATAGATGTGTTTATTGATTACTTATAATAATTGCTTCCTCTGATGTTTTTATGGGAAGGGATTGATTCTTCCTGTTGTTCTTCTTCCATTTGGTCGAGTCCTCTATCGAGAATGTTTTGCACCATCATATAATTGTAGATCCCATATTCAAGGGATTTTCCACAGGCTTTGACCAAACGTTCCTTACCTACCTTTTTGGTAAGGGAAAGTATGCCCATACAACTTTTATAGGCTTGTTCCGGATGTTGTTTTTTATTGAGAATGTTGGTGATCAATACTTTTACATCCTGATCGATGGAGGCCGCCCAATCTATAAAACGCTGGGGTGTCCACTCTGTGGCAAAGCGATGGGTTGAGGCCATATGTTCGGCCAGCGTACTGTAATGATGGGGGCTTTTTACCCTTGGGTGCACGGCGATACGTCCATAGCCATAAAAAATCTCAACGTTTTTTGCGCTATAGAGAATCTTTACCTTCTTGCGGATATATTGATATGGAACGCTATAGTAATGCTTGTCTTCTCCTAAAATAACATGTCCATTATTGAGAACGGTCACAAGGGCTTGTTTACGGACCTCATAATACTGTTGGGGAAGTAAGCAGAGTTGATCCCTTTCAAGCTCTTCGAAGAGCTGTCTACGGCTGTATGGCCTTCCCGTCATATTTGCATTGTTATGCTTCTCCAAAAGAATCAATATGGATTGGTTGAGCGACTTGAGGTCGAAGAATTGTTGTTCCTTTAATATGCTGTATATACGCGTATAGAGGATCTTAACGGCTCCTTCTACTAAAGACTTGTCTCTGGGTTTATAGGCTCTTGCCGGCAATACCGTTGTGCCATAGTGTTCGGAGAAATCCAAAAACGTTTCGTTCAAAGTAGGCTCATAACGATTGCTTTTGGTCACGGCCGACTTAAGGTTGTCAGGGACTATGGCAGCCGGAACTCCGCCAAAATAATGCATCGCATTTTCTACCGAGGATATAAAGTCCTCTTTTTTCTGGCTCAAACTTGCCTCTGCATAGGTGAGTTGGCTCGCTCCAAGTATAGCTACAAAGAATTGTATATCAATGATCTCCCCGCTTTCCCTATCAATAAGTTCAAGGGTCTCACCTGCATAATCCACATACATCTTGTCTCCGGCCTTGTGGGTCATGTGCATGGTAGGCCTGACATGAATGCTACGGCTCCACCGGTTGTAATGTTCACAAAACTGGCTACTTTGGACTCCTTGCGGGTATTGCCCTTTATACTCCTGCCATAGCAGCATCTTGGTAAATCCAGTTTTCTTGAGTTGCCGCTCTGCATAAGGAAAGAAAGCGTACAAGGCCTTTAAATGCTCAGGGAGCTCCCGCTGGGGAGCATTTATAAATAAAGCCTCTAGGGATAGGTCACTCAAAACCTCAATCTCCTCATACGGCATTTTTAAGGCACTAAATTGCCTTATGTACTTCTTCACCGTGTTTCGGGAAATACCTAGGTACTGACTGATAAACACCTTGCTCTTTCCTTGAAGGTGTGGTTTAATAACATTTCTTAGTTTACTCATCTCTATCGATTTTCCGGCCATCTCCTTTGCTGTTTGGTTTAATAACAGCTCGAAGATAACCCTCGATAGCTCTCTGTAATTCGCTTGATTTTAGGTGGTCAACATGCCCCGGAATGGGGTGGTCAACATACTCAGGAATGCCATGGTCAGTTTAAACCGGAATTAGGTGGTCAATATCACCGGATTTTCCAATTAAAGGAACTAACAGAATTATTAATATTTATCAGCAGTAACCATGAACAATTGAACTATGTATCTGATATAGGGCGAACGCTTTATTTCGGTCGCAGATTACAAAGTAGGCTTTTAATACCTAATAAAAATGTTATCAGTATTAGATCCATTAAACCAGCATAAATTTAGAATGCCATAGCTGTGCCGTAATTCCGACTTTTAACATTTCGGTTGTAATTAAAACAATTTTACACACATAAAATTTTAAAACCCCTTTAGACAAATAAAAGTTAAAAATAATTTGACGCTATTAATTTGGATT
>JBFIGS010000323.1:0-2933 GCA_041602195.1 Sediminicola sp.
GAATTCGTGCGCAATCTACCTTCGTTAGCTATTGGTTTTACCAATACCTCCTTGGCTCCACTTTTACTTGGGATAGAATTAACGAGAATGGAAATGGGTCTGTCTGCTGTTTGTTCTAATAAAAAGTATGGGTTGGTATTAGGTGAGGCATCTTTTCCATTGATAGCAATGATATAATCACCTTCCTTTACTCCAACTCCTGGAAGGGCTAAAGGTGCCTCCAGTTCCGGGTTCCAATTCTCTCCGGTATAAATTTTTGTTATTTTATAAAAGCCTTTGTCTACCATGAGATCGCAACCTAGGAGACCTACAGGGACTCTGTCTATATCTGGCATGTCACCACCCGAGACATAAGAATGGCCAATGGATACCTCTCCGCTCATAATATCAACTACATAATTGAGATCTGTTCGGTGACGCACGTGATCTATCCATGGGCTATACCACTTGTATATAGTATCCCAAGGGGCACCGTGAGCATTGTTTACATAAAGAAAATCACGCATAAAACGCCATCCCTCCTTAAATATTTGATGGTATTCAGCAACGGGATCAATATTGATTTTCACTTCAATTTTAAGTGCGTTATCTCCATTTTTCGGAGGAGCCTCCGTGCCTATTATACTCCAATTGCCATTTTGTTTTACCAGCATGGTCTTCCTGTCTGAAGAAACTATGAATTCAGAAACCTTTTTTGTGAATTCCTCGGCCTTCATTTTTTCAACGTCATATGTGTGTAGAAGCAAGCCAGGCTGATTCGGAATGTTTTCGGCTACAAAAACTTTTTTCTCTGGTCCTTTCGCCAGTGCTGTATAATTCCTGTTATCTAATTTAAGTGCTATAATGCGGTTGTTGATCCCATCCGTATCTATTTGTACAACAACACTTTCCTTTGGCGTTTCAGTTTTTTTATCTTTCCCCTTGCTTTTGGTTCCATCGGTATCCTTATCTTCCTTGTCCATAGTTTCCTCATCAGATTTTGGCAGGTTGGGAGCCTTGTCTTTTTTGGATAGTACAATAGCGTATAGGTTACGAGTTACTTGAGTGTCATAAGAACTCATATCCAACCATCCAGATTTAAGTCCGTAGTTGGTACTTGCCAGAAAATACAAATACTTGCCATTTTCATCCCAAACTGGACTAATGGCATCAGCCATTCCGTCCGTAAGCTGTATTGTTTTTTTGGTAGAAATGTTATAGGCGAAAATTGCTTTAAAATGACTTTCCAATTGCTTTGGATAAGCAATCCATTTACTATCTGGGGACCAAATTGGGTTAATGGTCCTATCTGGATGAGCATATCGATCCGTAGCCACTTTAACGGTTGAACCGGATTCTAAATTGATGACCCAAATATTATAATCGGTATCGGAATAGGCTATATGTGTGCCATCCGGCGACCAATCTGGTTTAAAGTAAAAAGTAGGATTAGGTAGCGCATAAGTCTTTCGGTCCTTCCCGTCCTGATCTGCCAAAACCAATTCATATTCGCCTGAAGCATCGGAAAACCATGCTACTCTATCACCTTTTGGAGACCATATTGGAGAGCGGTCGGCCACCCCAGGGGAATTCGTCAGGTTTTTCCACGTGCCATTTTCTTTTGGGATACTAAAAATTTCTCCCCTGTGCTCAAAAATGGCCCTTTTTCCCGTTGGAGAAATATTTGGGCTGTCCAAGTCATTGGCACTTACATCGTCCCATCTTGTTCTGGCAAAGTTCATATCTCCCCTGATGGTAATTTTTAGTTGGGTGGTTGTATTATCGGTAGGATTTAATATATGTAAATATCCGCCTTGTTCGTATACAATGGCATCGGGACCAGCATCAATACTTTTTACATCAAATTTTTTATGGTAGGTAATTTGCTCCTCTTCTTGGGATGTAGGGTTGAAGGACCAAATATTACTGGCGTAATCCCGTTCTGAAATGTAATACACCTTCTCACCAAACCAAATCGGATCTAAATGGCGTTCCTTGGTAGGTTGTGGGGTGGTTGTAAGCTTTTTTGTCTGCATATCTACAATCCAAATGGGCATAGCCTGACCTCCCCTGTAATTGCGCCATTCAGGATCCCAGAATGTAATTGGGGTATATGCAATTTGTTTACCATCAGGTGAAATTTCGCCATAAGCTGCTCTTGGAATATCAAGCGCCAAGGGTAATCCCCCCTTTATTGATACTGTATAGAATTTACTGGTTAGCGTAGGTCTACTGTCTCTATTGGACCTAAAAAGAATATCTCCTTCAGGTGTCCATCCTTGAACAAAGTCGCCAGCAGGATGCCAAGTCAATCTCTTTGGCTCACCACCTTGTGCGGGGATCACGTAAACATCACTATTGCCACCATATTCAGCTGTGAAAGCAATTAATTTGCCATCAGCGGAAAAGTGTGGGTTGGATTCATAACCTTCATTGCTTGTTAACCTTATGGCATCTCCTCCAATAATTGAAGTTTTCCAAAGGTCATTGGCATATACAAATACAATTTCAGTCGCAGAAACGGAAGGTTCTCTCAATAATTGTGTTCCCTGTGGATATAGGGCTAGTGAACATAAAAATAGAAAAGGAAAAAGTACCGATTTTAAGATGTCTGAGAGACTTTTTATTGAATACTTTGGATGTAGACGGTTGCGCATTGAGAATTAGATTTCAAATTAAAAATAACTTGCCTCAATATCGGGATAATCTCCATTTGTTTAAAATTTATTTTCAAGCAACTTTGGAAGGAGAATAATTAAGATCCTTATATAATGGTTATTGTGATTTAGCGAGATGTATAGTTTAGAGTTTAACTATCTTTGAAAGAAAAAGACTATGATATTACTGGTACCGTTTATTGGGGCTCTATATGGAATGTTGGCTGTTATTTTTGGTGCTTTTGGCGCCCATGCCCTAAAAAAGACATTTTCAGAAGAACAACTCAAGAGTTTTGA
>JBFIGS010000324.1:0-2919 GCA_041602195.1 Sediminicola sp.
GAAATATCTGGATTTAAAAAATAGACATGTACAAGTATTGTTCGTCACTGTCATAGGCATTCTCTTCTCTTTTGTGCGAGGGGGGAAAATTAATGGCCACTACCTGATACAAGTATATCCAGCCTTACTGATATTGGTTGGTATGGTATTGGTCACAATCCCACTCTTGAAAAAGATTAAATGGAAACCGTATTATTTCCTAATTCTTCTTCTGGTCCCCATGGAGAGCTATCTGGAATATTACGCCATCCTAAAACACAAAGTGGAAAAAGGAACGTATTTCAATGGAGAGGGAATAGAAGTTCCCCGGTATATTCAAGATCATGACTTGGACAGCTCCAATATTTTGTTTTTAGAATACCATATTGGCTACTGGCTTTTGGATAAAAAACCCTTGACAAAAATTTCTACCCACCCCAGCAACATTTGTAAGGTAGAGATGTTTCCCTATAGTGGGACAACCAGAAAAACGGCCATGGAAGAAATAACATATCTCTTGGAGGACATCCAACCTACTTTGGTCATTACAAGGGATAAGGAAAACATTTTCGCTAAGGAAAATACTACTGAAAATGCGTATACAAGAAACTACCTAAATCAACATTACCACATTATACAGGTCATTGATCATGCAGAAATCTGGCAACGATCAGAGTAATTCCAAATTGGCTTTAAATAGGGCTGCATACTTTTTGATGGTCGACTTGTCAAATGCTGTTTCCTCGTCTATCCTCCCGATCACCCGTGCTTGAGTCTTTTTCACAATAATACTTTCTGTGGAAGGGTGCTCCTTCCCGCTAAAAATAATGGACACGTCGTACCCTTTCATTTTCAACCAGTTGATGGTCAATAGGGAATGATTGATGCTGCCCAGGTAGTGTCTACAGACCACAACAACCTTATAAGTTGGCATAATAATGTCCAGAATGGTGTCCGAATCATTTAAAGGCACCAATAAGCCACCGGCCCCTTCTATGACCAAATGGTTTTCGGTCACAGGTTCATGTATATTGTTAACATCTATGATAACCCCTTCCAATGCTGCAGCCGCATGTGGACTCATCGGAGTTTTTAGGGCATAGCTATTTTTATGGATCACCGTTTTTTTGTTGGAAACCAAATCAGCTATTTTATGACTATCCGTATATTCCAGTTCACCAGCTTGAATGGGTTTCCAATAATCTGCTTCCAAGGCTTCCACAATGATGGCAGAGGCAATGGTCTTTCCTACTTCGGTAGAGATTCCTGTAACAAATATTCTTTTCATGGACTTAGAGATGTACTAGGGTTTTGTAATAATATTACAATTTAAACATTTGTACTTTTTCTTTTCGAAAAATGGAAAAAGTTTATAAAATAGGGTCTTTCTGTTATAATATGTTTCTGAACGACGAGCTTTGCAATTGGGACAGACTATTAATTCCCCTTGATCATCCACAGCGTAATTCCTGATTTCATTATAAATTTCCAAAGCTTCTTCCTTGTCACTGGAATACACCAAAAGTTTGACACCACCAATCGCATTACTGATCAAAGGATCTGAGTTCAGCGTATTTTCATCCCTTAGAAACACCCGTATGCCTTCAGCTTCGAGTCGGCCCTTAATAATTTGCACATCGGCAACGTATTCAAAAGCCCCCAACGTATAAAATTCCTGACCCATGTTGATTTTTATATGAAAATAGCCAATAATCCTAATACTTCGGCAATTTCGGTTTTCGTATTGTACGCATGCAGACAAAACCGCAACCGCTCTTGCCCCTCCTTAACCGTTGGTGATAGAATTGGTTTAACGTCGAACCCTTTTTCTCGGAGTTGCCCAGCAATATTCTTAACACGATCATTGCCCGAAATTACACAACATTGTATGGCGGAATTACTGTCAATAAATTTCAAACCCTGTCCCGCCACTTGTTCCCTAAAATAGGCTATGTTTTCTTTAAGTGCAGCCAAACTCGCAGTTTGGGGTAATTCCTGATAAGACAGTAGTATGGTGGCCAATGAATGTGGCGGCATCCCTGTTGTGTAGATAAAACTTCTCGCGAAATTGACCAAATACTGTTTTAATGTTACGCTGCCCAACACTGCTGCCCCATGGCATCCCATTGCCTTCCCAAAGGTGACTATTCTGGCAAATACCTGATGGTGCAGTCCCAACTCCTGCAGCAATCCCTCTCCAGTATGGCCCAATACCCCCAATGCATGGGCCTCATCCACAATTAAGCGGCAGTTTTGATTTTTACAATAAGCTACAAAAGCTGTTAAATCGGGACTATCCCCGTCCATGGAGAAAACAGATTCTGTAATAATATATACTTCACCATTGTTTGCAGTGCTCCGGTGGCTTTCCAGGAGACGATGGACATCGGCCATATCGTTATGCTTAAACTTATAGGCTTTTGCGTTGCTCATTCCTAATCCGTCCCGAATGGAAGCATGGATCAGTTCATCATATAAAATAATATCGCCCCTTTGGGGCACAGAACCCAACAATCCCAAATTGGCATCGTAACCAGAATTAAAGACAAGCGCGGCCGGACAGTCATGGAATGTCGCAATCCCACTCTCCAAATTCTCGTACAGCACATTGTTCCCCGATAACAAGCGGGATCCTGTGGCTCCATTTAGGGTATAGTTGCTCTCCTTTAAAAGTCTGGAAGCACCCTCGAAAATATTTTGGTCCTTGGCAAATCCCAAATAATCATTGGAGGAGAAATCTATGGGAATATGCGAAATGGTCAATTCCCTCAGCGCATTTTTCGCTGCTCTTTCTGATAATTTTTCTCTTAGTTTTTTGGGGAAATCGTCCATATCACAAATGTAGTATATCCTGTTTTTAAATGTTATATTCGTGACCATAAACCCTAGAAAAATGAAAAAACTGCTCTCGCTTTTATTCCTAATTTTACTTTCCGGCCC
>JBFIGS010000325.1:0-2912 GCA_041602195.1 Sediminicola sp.
ATCTTAATTAAGGCCAAAATCTTGTCCTTTTTATTGGCCAAATCGGCATGACGGGAGACCAGGTATACAAATATCACAATGGTTAAAAGTACTATTCCTATTACTACCTTGTTATTTCCCAAAAAGAAATATACCCCTGTCAATGCTCCTAAGAATACAAGCAATCGCAAAATACTTGAAGCCAATAAAAGCTTCTTTATAAGGGATAATTCTGAAGTATGTCTTGAAATTAAATTCCTGTAAAAGGCAATTAGGTTTTCCATTCTGGGATTTGAAGTTTACTGTTCTCTAAGACGGCAAATATACCCATATTTAAGATGCTTATAGGGCATCCAATTCTGCCTTTAACTTTTTGGTAAGACCTGCAACCACAAGATCATACGAATCATCTATCATCTCCATGATCAGGGAAGCAGGTAAATAATTTTCAATATAAATAGTATTCCAATGCGTTTTACTCATGTGGTACCCGGGCATGATAATACCATCATGGGTCTCTCTAAGTTCAATGGCCCTTTCAGGATCGCACTTTAAGTTAACTTGGGAAGGGATCCTTTCAAGGGGAGCCAATGCAAACATCTTTCCCATAACTTTGAACACCAAAGTATCCGCATCAAAAGGGAATTCCTCGGTCACTCCTTTTTTGGCAACACAATAGGCTCTAAACGCTTCAATATCCATATCCTTTAAATAAGGGCCCTTACCGACCGGATGAATTAATTCTCTAGACAATTATTGCTGGACTCCCATGGCATCATAAACGACCACCTTGTCCCAAAGATCTTGGGATTCCTCTATAAAAACTAAATGGGCAGTCTCCTTTTGATAGTTTTCTTGGGCTTCTGCCGATTCAAAACTCAGGACCAAGGAATAAGTAAAAGAATCATCAACTACATCTCGGGTCGCCTTCGGTGGCCTCCCAATGAATTGGGTCTTGGCATATTTGGAACTGTCCAAAAATTTTCTGAGGGAAACCTCAAACTTTTTATTGGCAACCTCATTTGCTGGGTCTTTCATCCAAAAGAAAACAGTGTGCACATAGTTGGAATCAAAATCCTGTCTAATTCCATTTTCCTGGGCCTTACCTACCATACTGACCAATACAAAGCCCAACAACAATATTATTTTTCGCATATTACTTTTCTTTACTTTCTATTATCTGTTTTTCCCTATCACTCATCTGCAAAGCGGAATAATCCAAAGACCACCCAATGGTCTCCACGATTTTCTCTATCAGGAGAACGGCCTCCAGTGCTTCCTTTCTCGCAGAATCCATTAATCCACTTTCTGGGATTTTCTCCCTGATATGTTTTTTCGCCTCTTTGTTCAAAGTGGTCAGATCATCTGGTGAAAAGGAATTGAACAGTCCATTTTTAATATCATAAAATTGCAGATCAGGCTCAATGGACAATATTTCAGGTTGCGGAAAATTGATCAATATTATCTTTTTCTTTTGCGTGTCTGCATGCATCTTCACCTTTTTAAGATCGTACCCAATATGCGCTTTTGCATTTATAACGATCAAGGCTTTCTTTTTACCGCTCCATAGGCTCTTGAAGCCTCCTTTGGTATTTTCATACCTATAGATTTCGGCAAATTCCCCTTCAACGGAAACCAGCCTACATACGCTTTTGATCTTGTCTAAAAGCACTATGGATTGATGCTCTGTAAGATCTTTTCTGCTCTTCTTCCGGAAATAGGAAAATACCCAATAGGTTGCTATGGTTCCCAAAACCAGTCCAAGAAATATTTCTAATATATCATCCATATATGCTATCGTTACTCCCTATCGGATTAATACCTTGGTATATATTACCAGAATATTAATCTTTAATTCACCCTTCCTTGTCCAATATTTTATAGAGCACTGGTCTACTGGGACTGGCATCGTTTTCAAATGGTGCTACCTGTAAGTTCAGGAAATATTTCCCATCCTGTATCGTATTCGCTACAAAAATAAATTCTGTAATCGTAGCCTTATGCCTTATTGCGCCCTTAACATTCCAAAAAGCCTTGTGTGCCAAGAGTTCCCCATTATCCTTTTCCTTATCCACGGATGGTAGATCTATGAGCAAATGCTCCACTCCGCTTTCCACGAGAAATTCGGCTGCCTCTTCCTGTAGGTAGGGCGGATTGGTATTGGAATATTGCCTGGAAAGCTTATCCGATAAATTAGGTAGGGTCCTGATTATTACTGCCTGCCTCCTTTTATTCCCTAGGGCGTACTTCAGTTGTTTCTTGGAAATAATAAAATCCCCTTTTTGTTTTTCTGGTGCAATGGTGATTACTTCCGCCATAAAGAAAAATTGATCGAACATCTTATTCACGGAATGAAACTCTTCCGTAATGTGCCCTACACACTCGGTATGTGTACCGTGTGCGTGAGGGTTAAAAGAAATATCATTGAAATTCGTCGAGGCGCCTTCCGTAATCTTTCCTATGAATTCACCTTCGGAATGGGGAACAATTTTTGGCGGCCCTACATACCACGCATTTACATTGGTAGCATTACCGCGTATTGGTATGGAAATATCCAATGGATTCAATAGATCAATATTGTAATTTTTAGTGTTGTACGTGATTTTAGCTGTCAAGTGTTTCTATTTTATTGTTCTAAATTAATAAGAAACAGGTCACTGGCAATTCCATCGCTCAAAAACTTGCCTTTTTTGGACACCAAGAGGGTATCCCCGTCCAGGAACAATAATTTTTCCTGTATGTGCTTTTCCGCTTGTTTAAGGATATAATCATGGTAACCTTCTCCAAATTCGGTTTTGATGCGGTTTAAGGATACCCCCCAAATGGTGCGCAGGCCTGTCATTACATATTCGTTATAAGTATCGGTAGTGCTCAAAACTTCTACCTCCATGGGCAGCACTTCCTCTTGTATCGATTTTATATATTTAGGGTTG
>JBFIGS010000326.1:0-2908 GCA_041602195.1 Sediminicola sp.
ATAAATTAAAGATCAATCTATTTGAAAAAGTAGAACACATCTCTAAGGATCAGGATTCCTTTACCCTGATCTCCAATAAGGCAACATATAAGGCCGGATCTGTGGTGATCGCTACAGGTTTTTATGACATCCCCAATTATATGAACGTTCCCGGAGAGGATTTGGATAAAGTATCCCATTACTACAAGGAACCCCATTTCTATGCCAGTCAAAAATTAGCGGTCATTGGGGCTAGCAATTCCGCCGTGGATGCCGCTTTGGAATGTTATAGAAAAGGTGCCGATGTAAGTTTGATCATCAGAGGTGAGGAAGTGGGACAACGGGTAAAATATTGGGTCCGTCCGGATATCATCAATAGGATTAATGAAGGGAGCATAAAGGCCTACTTTAATGCCAACGTCACAGAAATCACTGAAGACAACATTGTGATTGATACTCCAGAAGGGATCAAAAGCATAGAAAATGATTATGTCCTGGCACTTACAGGTTATAAGCCCAATTTCAGTTTTCTGGAAAAATTGGGCATCCAACTTTCCGATGACAACAAGAGATTACCGAGTTATAATGAAGATACGATGGAGACCAATGTGGAAGGCCTGTATTTAGCCGGGGTCATTTGTGGCGGGATGGAAACACATAAATGGTTTATAGAAAATTCAAGGATCCATGCCAAGATCATTATCAATTCTATTCTAGGTAAGAAAGTAGCTGTGGAATAATTTCAGTGGACATAACATATAAGAAATAATAAAAAACACGGGCCCAAAGCCCGTGTTTTTTATTACAAAATTACCTTAACTACAAAATCATGGCATGATGTACATCATTTCAGAAAACAGGCCATTTCTATAATTTTGTTCATTTATATGTATTGACGCTTAATTTTTCTTAAAATAAATGCCATAATTTATTGGCACTTTAATTTTTGTAGATGTATGCAGCATGAATAATTTAATACAGCAACCATGAAAATTCTTAAAAATAGTATAGCATTTTCCCTGTTCTTTTTAATAACATCCGGTCTAACCGCCCAAGATATGATGGCTAAAAGTTGGGAATTGGATCAGAACCATACCTCGGTCAATTTTGGTGTCAAACACTTTTTTAATACCGTGAACGGCATTTTTCAAAAAAAGGAGGGGACTTTTCATTTTGATCCTAAAGATCTACCGAATAGCAAGTTTACATTTAAAATACCCGTGGCCAGCATTGACACGAATCTTGAAAAACGAGACAAACATCTTACCTCCAGTGATTTCTTTGATGCGGAAACATATCCTTATATCACTTTTACTTCAACCAAAATCAACCATCTATCAGGCAATGATTATCAAGTGGTCGGTGATTTAACGATCAAAGATATTACGAAATCCGTATCCATCCCTTTTAAAATTACTGGGGAAATGGAAAATCCAATGATGAAAGGAACCACTATTATGGGTCTAGCTTTTGAAACTAAATTAAATAGAACAGATTTTGGGGTAGGCACGGGAAATTGGGCCATGACCATGGTGGTAGGGGATGAAGTGAATGTGGAGATCAATATGGAACTGAACAGAAAGATGTAATTGCTTTTTGTTGGTCAATGGGCGAAATGGACTATCTAGTTCATGTTAGACTCGCGATAGCGTAAGGATTGGCTGCGCCCCTCCTGCAAAGCTCCGCTTTGAAAACCAACAAACAGACGCACTACGCCTATCCCCAAATAAAAAAGAAAACCGAACTGGAATCAAAAACAGGATTGGCTCCGCCCTTCCTGCAAAGCTCCGCTTTGAAAACAAGCAAGCAGACCCATAACACCCATAACACCCATAACAAAATAATCAAGAAAACCGAACTGGGATCAAAAACAGGATTGGCTGCGCCCTTCCTGCACAGCTCCGCTTTGAAAACCACAAAAAGATTTGCTTCGCTTTACTTCAAAAAAGAAGCGAGCTTCATTTTTGAAGCTCGCTTGCACATCCACTTTTTTGTGGTTTATTCGTGACCTCGACAGGATTCAAACCTGTAACCCTCAGAGCCGAAATCTGATGCGCTATTCAGTTGCGCCACGAGGCCATTATTACTTTACAAATTTAGGAAAGTTTTCTTTTAACAATGTTGGAAATTGTTTTCCCATCTGCCTGTCCGGCCAATTCCTGGGAAACGATACCCATAACCTTCCCCATGTCCTTCATTCCTGACGCACCAACAGATTCAATGGTCTGTACTACTACTTTTTCTATTTCTTCCTCGGTCAGTTGTTCCGGTAAAAAACGTTCTATAACTGCAGCTTGTGCCAATTCCGGTTCTGCCAAGTCGGCCCTACCTTGTTCGGTATAGATGGCCGCACTATCCTTACGCTGCTTAACAAGCTTTTGCACCAACTTCACTTCCTCATCTTCTGTTAGTCCAGCACCGGCCCCTGTTTCAGTCTGTGCCATCAACAAAGCCGATTTAATGGCCCTGAGCGATTCCAATGCAACAGTATCCTTGGCTTTCATAGCCGTTTTCATTTCTTCCATTACGCGTTGTTGCAAGCTCATATCCAATTATTTTAGCGGAGCGAAGATAAAAAATAAACCCGAAAATAACTTGTATTTTCGGGTTTAAACTTTTCTAAAAAATTAAAGAAACAGCAATTCCTTTAATCCACGTTATCATGTAAGAATGAATTGTTGGAACGCATTTGGATCTCATCATTGCTATCCTCGCTAAGGGAAGTCCTAGATACCTTATTTTCCCTTGAAGCCTCGTTCAAGTTCACCCCTTGCCTTTTATAGGCGGGCTGCTTTTCGATCTCCTCTATCCTATTCATGCTGTTTTGAAACTTATAATTGAAATCCTTCAATTTTCTTCTGCGTTCATCAGCTCTTGATTTCAACAATTCTTCCAGAGGGGTGTCCATTGGATTGATCTCTTTGGTCTC
>JBFIGS010000327.1:0-2908 GCA_041602195.1 Sediminicola sp.
ATGCTCTTTCTTTTCATCCAAGAAATTCCAATAAAGGGCGTTGAATGGACAAGCGTCTTCTCCTATTTTTTTGGTATGGCTATACTGGCAGTCCGAACAATAATTACTCATTTTGTTAATGTAATTAGCACTGCTTACATAGGGTTTGGTAGCTACGATACCCCCATCGGCAAACTGACTCATACCTCTAGTATTGGTAATCTCCACCCATTCAATGGCATCGATATAAATTCCCAAATACCAGGCATCTACTTCATCAGGGTGGGTCTGTGTGAGAAGGGCATAATTTCCAGTGATCATCAATCGCTGGATATGGTGGGCGTAGGAGGTCTCCAAACTCTGTTTTATGGCGTGATGTAAACAATTCATTTTGGTTTCTCCTGTCCAAAAGAATTCGGGTAGTTTGTTGTGGTTGTCCAGCTCGTTCTTTTTTTTGTATTGGGGCATTTCCTTCCAATAAATACCCCGCATGTATTCCCGCCACCCTAGAATCTGCCTAACGAAACCTTCCACTTGGGAAATATGTATTTGGTCGCTATGATCATAGTAGTGCTCCAGTACTTTATCAATTACCTCCTTGGGAGATATCATTTTACTGTTCATGGCAAAGGAAAGCCTCGAATGGAAAAGGTAATATTCATCTGTATGAAGGGCATCCTGATAATCTCCGAAATGGATCAATAGGTTTTTACAGAAATAGTTAAGAACCGAGAGGGCATCTGCCCTTGAAGTTGGCCAGCTAAAGTTGTCGGCAGTAATAGTGCCAATGGTTTTTATTCCGGAAGAATTAATTTCATCCACCAACGCGCTTACATTTTTTCTAAAACCTCTTTCATGCGGAATTTTTGGTTCACCTTTCCATTTTTTTCGATTGCTTTGGTCAAAGTTCCACTTCCCCCCATCAGGTTGCCCATTCACCATCATGATATCATGCTTCTTGCGCATCATGCGATAAAAGGATTCCATGATCAATTGCTTTTTACCATCAAAAAAATCCTTCAGTTCATAACGCGTAGTATAAAAATGTTCACTGTCATAAGCTTCGGAAGCTATAGATAGTTCCTGGCAAATAGCTAATAATTGTCGATCGAGACGATACTCATCTGGCCATTGATATTCAAATTTGTCAGCATTTACCAATTCTATGTGATGTTGGATTATTTTATCCAATGCTTGTGGGTTATCAGAATCATTGATATTTAGGTAGGATACCTGATGTCCTTTTTCCTTTAAATCTTCTGAAAATTCACGCATGGATTGAAAAAAGGCGACTACTTTTTGTATGTGGTGCGTCACATAATCTGTTTCCTGCCGCATCTCGGCCATTAAGTAGGTGACATTAGGGTCCACATCATTAAACCACGAATGTTTTATGTTCAATTGGTCTCCTAAGATCAAACGTAATATCTTCATCCTGCTGTTTTAAATGGCACTATTAAAATAAGGTTTCCTGTAACCATAATTTTTGAAATTTTCCCGTTGGGTCATACATTTCGGTTTGTCTCCCAATATTGAATTTTCGATCTCTGGGGTCGTTGCCCACCCCGCTATTGTACATCCAATTGCCCCAATTGCTATGTACATCGTAATCTATCAGCATACTCTCAAAATAGGCTGCGCCAATGCGCCAATCCTGGCATATTTCTTTAGACCAAAAACTGGCAACGTTCTGTCGCCCACGATTGCTCATCCATCCGGTGAGTGCCAATTCCTTCATGTTCGCGTTCACGAAAGGATATTGGGTATTTCCGTTAATCCATTGGTCCCTTAACTTTTTGTCTGTTCCCCATTCGTAATGCTTGTTGAGTAGACCCCCTATTTGGAAAATCTTATTCCCATGTTTTAGGGAAACATATTTAAAATAGTCGCGCCAAATGAGCTCAAAGATGAGCCAGTAGGTATCTTGGTTTTTTTGAATCTCTTTTTCAAAGCGTTGTACTTCCCAATAGATGGTTCGGGGAGAAATACTGCCATTGGCCAACCAGGCAGAAAGTTTGGAGCTGTAAGCCTCACCCACTAGGCCATTTCTAGTTTTTTTGTAGATAGCCAAGTTTTTAGTTTCCCAAAAATAGGTATGAATGCGCTCTAGGGCTTGAGTTTCTCCGCCTTTAAAAGGAAATGCCGACCTCCGGTCCATGGAGAACGACTCAAGTCCCAAATCTTCAAGAGTTGGTATCGTAGTGGGATTATCCCTTAAGTTTTCAGAGTGTCTTGGTATTGGTTTAGGGAAGCAGGGCCTTATATGGGAATATTTCTCACACTTTTTGCGAAAGGCGGTAAACACCTCTGGAATCTTTTGGTAGCTATCGTATGGTATGTCATCCGGATGAAATAGAAATTGGTCAAAGCTTTCTTCTAAGTGTATGGATGGAGGCAATTTTGAGGTCACTGCTGTTAGGACATTACGTTCTTCCTCTGTCCATTCCTTTTGAAGATAAAGGGCATCTATTTTGTATTCGCTCACCAAGGTAGGGATAATATCTTCTGGTCGCTGATGATAAACGAATAGAGGGATATTGAGTTTTTCAAGATTATTTTTGAGATCGATTACCGATTCAATTAAGAAATTGGCCCTATATTTTTCGGTCTTTTTAAAGCCAAAAGATCCATAGTCAAATTGTCTGGGATCAAAACAATACACTCCAATGACCATGGTGTTATCGTCTGCACAGGCTTGGGACAAGGATTGATTGTCTTCTACTCTTAAATCATTTCTAAACCAGACTAAATTGTTCATACCAGGCAACGTGTTGTTATTTATTAGGACATTTAATTATTTATTACGGCGGCAACGCTCACTGCAATATTTTACGTCCTCCCAGTTCTTTTCCCACTTTTTACGCCATATAAAGGGAAGTCCGCATGTATTACAGATTTTACTGGGCAGATTTTGTTTTTTATGAGCCAT
>JBFIGS010000328.1:0-2896 GCA_041602195.1 Sediminicola sp.
TCTCTAACCCCACATTGCCCCCTCCCACAATGAGAACATTCAATTGTGATACTTTTAAAAATACAGGGTATAACTCATTTCGCTCCATAATGAATGTCTTTTTCTGTCTTATAATTAATGGTAACCCTAGTTCCTTTTCCCGGGACCGAGTTAATGAACAATCGTCCATTGATATAGCTCATTCTTTCCCTCATAAAAAAGAGTCCCATCCCACCTTCACTACTGTTATCTGGTTTGTTCTGAAGTATGGTATCATCAAAACCTTTTCCATCATCATCAATTACCACGCTTAAAATTCCATCCCTAAAGTTAATGGTCACTAAAATATAATTGGCCTCGGCGTATTTTATTGCATTGTTCACCGCTTCTTGGGTAACCCTGTAAATATTAGTTTCTGCTAAAGAATCGAACCTAATATTCTCTTCAGATTTGTTCTCGAACAAAATGTTCTTCCCTGTTAATTTGGTTAGCTCCACAGCCATTTTTTGAAGGGCTGGGAATATTCCATGATCGCTAAGTTCGGGAGGGGTTAGGTTAAAGGTAGCAGTTCTAACTCCCTTAATCAAATCTGTAGTTAAGGTTTTTAAATAGGCGATCTTTTCAGCCGCTTTTTCACTATTTTCCAGATTGATGGACTCAATGTTAAATTTGAGGGCGGTTAACATTTGGCCGATGCCATCATGGATATCCTTGGCAATTCTTTTCCGCTCTTCTTCCTGCCCTTCTACAATCTGACTTGCCTGTAATTGTTTTTGTTTGATACTTTCTTTATACTTTTCCTTGGTCAACTGTTCTATTTTCAGCTGGTTCTTTTTGCGTTCAGTAATATCGGAACACAAGATCAGAATACTTTGTTTTACTGCAGATTGCAACATAGGAGTAATGGACATGTCCAGCCATAGGTCATCACCTTTTTTTGTCCTTACCTTGATCTCTTCGGAACGAAGTTGCTGCCTATTACTTTTTAAAATTTCTTTGAGGTATTGTTGTTGCCCTTCGTCTACCGTTAAAATCTCTGACAATGGTTTATTTAGATCCTCTTTCTCACATTCGAGTAGCTCCAAAAACTTTTTGCTCATAAATACAATACTCCCATCATTTTTGGCGCTTGCAAACAAAGCAGCATTATCAATGACAAAATTCAGTTCCTCTAACTCCAGAAGCGATTTTTCCTTTTCCTGGAACAATTTTTCGATTTCCATGGAATGTTTTTCCGATTTAACCTGACTTTCCAATAGGTTTTTGATGGTCTTACGAATCTGAATGGACAGCGGTCTAAAAATAAATAACATTTCCAACATTAAAATCAGCAATGAGAAACCCAACAACAAATACTCCTTGTACTTTAAATTTTGTAGTTGCTTCTTACTGCGCTGATCATACTCATTTACCATTGTATCCATTAAGTCCAAAAAGGTGCGCTCATGCTGGAGCAATATGGTCAGATCTTCTTGATAGCGATTGGAAGTTGATTTATCGGCAACCCCAAATTGGGAAAGAACATCTTCCGCCGCCTCTACCATTGCTATATGGTGCGGAGCAATTTTATTGAAAAGCGCCAAAATATCCTGGTCCTCCTCCAGCTTTAATCCCATGGAATCATTCCCAAATTGCAGTGCCTTATGGGATGTGGTCCAAACGTATAATGTTTGTTTTAAATCCCTTAGTACAGATTCTTGCGATACAATCCCCTCAGACTCCTTGAGCAGTAAGATTTCTTTGACCAGTTTTTGACTATACGCGCGCTGCCTTCCAGCCACGTTGATGATTCTGGAATCATCCAATTGGGAATTTAAATGTTTTTGGATAAGAATCTGGGCACTAATAATGGTGAGCGCAATTCCTGCCAAGGCAAGGACATACCACTTTCGCATTCTTTGAAAGGTGGCGGCATCTAAAGGCTGTTGCAACTTATCGCTGTTCATTTAATTCTGTTTTCCAAATTAAAAGCGTTCGTATTATTATTTGATGGCCAGAAACTTCTAGAGTGCAGAATTAGACCTGCAGAATTAAACTTAAAGTACCCAAATTAATTGTAATTGACCACTACCCTTGTAGAGCTTTCCCAACCAGGGCCAAAGCACCTTCGGACAATGGTAATTTAAGTGCCGCTTCGTGTCCTTTATTGGACATTTTACGCCAGGTTTTTTGAAGGATGTCTATTAATTTTTCTTCAGAGTGTTTTTCTATAAAGGGCTCAAAATAAAATTCTAGGAATACCAAACATATAACATCTTCCAACGTCTGGGTTTCTTCGTTTTTTTTAAGCTGCTTCTTTTCTAATAGGAAGGCTACAGTATCAATGGTTTTTGGATCATATCCAACTTCCTTTAAAATTCCACTTGCTTTTTCGGCATGAAATTTTTTAAGATCCTGTCGCCACTTTAAATACCCCACCCTATTCATTTCATAGGATTCCCTTGGAATCTCCCACCTACAGATATGTTGGCAACGAGCTGTTAGCCTTAAAGGCTCTGAAGCATCTGGCGCAAATTCATTCAGCTTTTCGGTCATACGCATGGCATACAAAACCTCTTTTGAATAGGACTTTCCTTGAAAAACCTCCCTATTCGGATCTTTTTCATTTGCCAGATCAAAAAGCTCAAAGGCCTTCTGTAGTTTATTGGTATCTTCCATGAGGATATGGGTTGGTTCCAAAGCTATTCAGAAAAACCAATATACACAAAGCCATCCTCTACTTTTACGGGATAAATCGCAATAGCCTCCAAAGTCCCGTTTAAATTCTCTCCGGTTTTTAAGGAAAATGTATTTTTGTGTAGGGGACATGCTACTTTTGGAGTACCCATATCCTCCCCGATCATCCCTCTTGACAGGACCATTTCCATTTTGTGTGGACAAAGGTTTTGGCAAGCGTACCAAACACCTTCCCTGGTAA
>JBFIGS010000329.1:0-2894 GCA_041602195.1 Sediminicola sp.
AGGCGATGATGGAAGAAGGGAATATGGCTTGTCTTATTTCAGTAGGGTATCCTATAATTATGACAACCGCTATTTACTATATGGAACTTTTCGTGCAGATGGGACCAATAAATACCAAGAAAAGTGGGGTTATTTCCCAACTGTTGGTGTAGGTTGGGTATTGTCAGAAGAATCTTTTATGGATAACAACGGAATTTTCGATTTTCTTAAATTAAGGGGAAGTTGGGGGCAACTAGGTAATGACAATGTACCTGGAAGTGAAGGTTCCATTACATCACAAGTGGTAACAACTGCCCTTGGAGATACCTTATTTAGTGGGGTAAGCACCAGTAGTGATTTTACTTCCTTAAAATGGGAGGTCACAGAGGAGATCAATGGTGGTATTTCTGCTAATTTATTTGACAGTCAATTATCCTTGGAAGCAGATTATTATGTAAGGGACACTAGGGATGCCATTATACCAGTGCAACGACCATTAATTCCAGGAAGTATAAGAAAAAATGTAGGGGAAATTAGAAATTCAGGATTTGAGATTGCCCTAAATTGGAATAAAACGGTCAATGATGATTTTACCTATAGCATTGGAGGTAATTTCTCTTCACTTAAAAATGAAGTACTGGACCTTGGAGGGCAACCTTTTATAGATGCTGGTACCGCAGAATTTCGCCAAAGGTCGATAATAGGAGAATCTATTTTTGCCTTTTATGGTCGTGAAATAAGTGGAGTCTACCAAAATGATGCAGAAATCCAATCAGATCCGATAGCTGTGGCAAATAATCTGGTGCCTGGAGATTTCAAGTACAAGGATTTAGACGGCAATGGAGAAATTAATGATGATGACAGGACCGTTTTGGGCTCATTTTTACCTTCCTATTCTTTTGGATTAAACTTTGGACTTGCTTATAAAGGCTTCGATGTGTCTGCCAGTGCAATTGGTCAAGGTGGTAATAAAATATTGAACCGTAAAAGAGGTGAGGTGATTTTTACCAATGACACCAATATTGACAGGGATTTTGCTATTAATCGTTGGCACGGGGAAGGAACATCCAATAGTTACCCATCGGCAGCGGGAATAAGAAAAGGATGGAATCAAAAATTAAATGATTATTTTATAGAGGACGGGGACTTTTTTAGAATCCAGAATATCACCTTCGGATATACCATCAACAAAAATGGTTCAAATCCTGGCTTGCCGCATATTAGGCTTTATGTAACGGCAGAAAAGCCATTGACAGTCTTTAGATATAACGGGTTCAACCCTGAGGTGGCCAATGGAGTAGACAATCAGACCTATCCTATTCCTTCTGTATACACTTTTGGAGTTAACATAAAAATTTAAAAAAAAATAAGTATGAAACTGATTACTAAAAATATCATTTTAACCCTATTGGCTTCCGCAGGATTTGCCATGGTTGGGTGTACTGACAAATTGGAAGAACCGGAATTGAACAATAATTTTGCCGGAGGTACAGATTTTACCAAAACGGCAGATATGAAACTTTCCATTATTGGGGTGTACGAAGCATTTCAATCCAGAGGGTGGGAACAACCGTTATTGATTTCTGTGAGGGGTGACGATGTAAATGCTGGAGGCCTTGGGGATCAACAGGATTTTGCAGAGACAGATCTTTTCAATTACAATAAGGATTACTGGATGTACAATTCCCTATGGGAAAATATCTACGTGGATGTTATTTCGGCACACACGGCTATGGATCAAATAGAACGTTATCAGGAATTCGCCAATGAATCTGGGGTTGCCCTCGGGAATCAATACATCGCTGAAGCAAAGGTTTTGCGGGCGATGATGCTTTTCAATATTTCTCAGGTTTGGGGAGATGTATTTATTACTGAATCGTCTGATACTGGAGCGCTTTTATCTTTAACAAGTGTGCCAACACAACAAGAGGTAATGCAGCATATCTCTGATCAAATGGATGAGGCTATTCCTTTCTTAGCGAATATGAGACCCAATGAACGTACGGATCTACCAGGTGGAGCAACCATTTATACAGCATATGCTATCAAGGCCTTGGCCAACCAAGAATTGAAAAATTACCAAGCCGTAGCCGAGGCTACTGGCAAAATTATCAACTCAGGAGCATTTAGCCTTTACCCAGATTATTACGAGCTGTTTAAAACACCTGGAAAATTGAGCAATGAGAGTATTCTGGATTTGCAGTATTCCGATTTTGGACAAGGTGAGGGTGATAGCGAAAGTCACCTGTATGCGCCTTACGGTCCACAAAACTGGACTCCGGCTGTTGAAGGTGCTTCCAGCGGATGGGGCTTTTTTGAACCAAGTATGAAGTTTATTAAATTTATGTTGGACAGGGGTGAAACTACTCGTTTGGAAACCAGTGTTCTTTTTACAGATCGCGGGATAGCTGAACTGCAGGCTGACCCCAATTACAGCAACCTTCCAAACTTCGTTTCCAATACTACAAGGGATGGGGATATAATTAATGATTATGCCAGGGCACTTTTCGCCAGTGGGAAGCATTATATGCCTTCCAATCAATTGATCCCAGGGAGGACTGGGTATGGCAGCAATAAAAATTATTCGATAATCCGATATAGCGAAATATTGTTAATGTATGCCGAAGCTCTTGCTCAGGGTGCCAGTGGAAACGGGATGAGCGCGGATCAAGCAGTAAACCAGGTTAGGGCACGAGCTAATATGCCTGCATTATCAGGAGTAACTCTAGATCAGGTCTTGGATGAGAAATTCGCCGAATTGAGCATGGAATGGGGAAAAAGGTATTTTGACATGGTCCGTTTAAAACGATTTGATGAATTGAGCTACGACGGTAGGACCTTTACAGAAAGTAAGATTTTCTTGCCCTATCCTCAGGCTCAAGTTGACCAGTTCCCAATATTAGGTAATTAATCAA
>JBFIGS010000330.1:0-2885 GCA_041602195.1 Sediminicola sp.
ATGCGCATACCTCATGGAAATTGCTTCAAAAATTTAATTTTTCATAAACTTTCATCATATTTGCGGCACTAAACAAACAACATGAAGAACATTTTATTTTTGGCCCTAATCGGCTTTTTTATGATATCCTGCGGTGGTGATACCGAGCAGACCATGACCGTTTCCGGAAATGTAAAAGGCCTTAAAAAAGGGACCCTATACTTACAAAAGATACAGGATTCCACCTTAATTTCCATAGACTCCCTGAACGTTGAAGGCAATGGTAATTTTGAATTTAAAACTGAATTGGAGAGTCCAGAAGTTTTTTACCTATACCTAAGGAAAGAGGATAACAATGATATCAATGACCGAATCACCTTTTTTGGTGAACCGGGAAATATCAGTATCAATACTTCATGGGACACCTTTGATACCAAAGCAAAAATTGAAGGTTCCGAAACCCAGAAAAAATTAGAGGAATACAAAGGTGTGATGACAAAATTCAATACTAGGAACTTGGAATACCTCAAATTTACATTTGATCCGCAAATCAGAAAGGATTCCATGGCATTGGATTCTGTAAAAAAACTGAGTGACAAAAATATTTTGAGGGGTTACCTATATGCGCTTAACTTCGCACTGAACAACAGAAATTCGTACATCTCTCCTTATATTGCTTTAACCGAAGTCGCAGACGCCAATATTATATACTTGGATTCTATCAATAACTCCCTTAGCCCGGAAGTTGCCAATTCCAAATATGGCAAGGATTTAAAAAAGTATCTGGAAGAAATAAGGAAAAATGAGTAACAAAAAAAACATCCACCAAATGGTGGATGTTTTTTTATATGCATTAGCTAATCTTGGATTAGCCTAAATTGTTCAATTGTTCTACCAAAGTTGTTGCCTTTGCTTCCAAATCGGTCTTTACAGACTTTAAATGCTTGGCTCTATCCTCAACATCTTTCTTATTTACTTTTACGATCAATTCATCGAATGTTGAAATCGCATTTTCTATCACAGCAGATCCTTCTTTTGAATTTCTATTGTTGGTAGATGCTTCCCATAAATAAACTGCCTCGATAATATCTCCTAAAACATAATTGATATCCTTTTTTAAATCTCTTATACTTGCCATTTGTACTACTTTTAATTTTTTACAAAAGTACACTTTTTGACAGGAATCAAATATTTTATGGTTCTCTTTTTATTTCCTTTATATTTGAGCTAAATATAAGCTTATTAACTAATATTTTGATGCTTTTATCCTATTCTCAGTCTAATTTTCAAATAGTCACTTCCAACAATTTGGCTCCTGAGGTTTGTATTCCAATCTTTTTTGAGGCTGCAGGCATCAAAACTGTTTCCCCTTTTTGTATTTCCGCTGTACCATGTTCATTGGAAATGGAGGCTTTTCCGCCAACGCACATATAAATGGTGAAGGAGTCCCTACCGGATACATTTTGATCCAAATCATTTGTCAGTTCAAGAAAATTGGTCTTAAAATAAGGACAATCCACCATGGTATTTACAGTATCCCTTACCTTGGGATAGGCCACCTTAAAATCGTCCTTCATTTCATAATCAATAGCGTCCAATGCCATTTCTGTATGCAGTTCCCTCAAATTCCCATCTTTGTCCTTTCTATTGAAATCGAAAACCCTATAGGTAACATCTGAAGTTTGCTGAATCTCTGCCAATAGAACTCCCGCACCAATGGCATGGATCTTTCCTGTATTGATAAAGAAGGTATCACCTTCTTGAACAGTTTCATAATTCATCAAATCCAATAAAGTATCATTTTCCAAGCTTTTGGAGTATTCCTCCTTGGTGACTTCCTTATTGAAACCTACTATTAAATTGGCGTCCTGATCTGCGTCCATGATGTACCACATCTCAGTTTTACCAAAAGAATCATGTCGTTTTTTTGCCAATTCATCATTGGGGTGCAGTTGTATGGAAAGGTCTTGTTTGGCATCTATAAACTTGATAAGAATGGGAAATTCCCTCCCGAAACGCTCAGTAACAGCTTTTCCCAAAAGCCCTTCTGGGTCAGAATTTATAAGCTCTTGAAGCGAAGTACCTGCAAGGTTTCCATTGGAAACTACCGAAACATCACCTTTAACCGTGGAAAGTTCCCAGCTTTCGCCTGTGATATCACTCTCTATGGATTTTCCTAAAACATCTTTCAACTTGGTCCCTCCCCACAAACGTTCCTTGAGTATTGGGTGAAATTTCAATGGATATATGTTCATTTTGCTACCGCTGATTTTAAGGCCTCCAATGCTTTCTCCATATGTTTCGAAGCACTGATACTATTAAAGACCATGATTACTTTTCCTTTTTTGTCGATGACATAGGTTTCCCTACCTGGCAACAAATTAAAGAGATTATTATCCACTTTAAAGCTTTTCCTTACCTTTTTCTTCTCGTCGGACAGCAAAATAAAGGGCAAGCCATATTTTGAAGCGAATTTTTGGTGCGATTTCTCAGAATCCGAGCTGATGCCTATCACTTCTGCCCCTAAATCCTTAAATTCCTCATAACTGTCCCTAAAAGAACAAGCTTCCTTGGTACAACCAGGCGTATCATCTTTTGGGTAAAAGAAAATAACCATGGGTCTGTTGCCTATGATACTACTACTGGAAAACAAATGTCCATGCTGATCTTTCAAAGAAAATTCCGGTACCCTATCCCCTATTTGTAAAGCCATGGTCTAGCCGGAAAAGGTTACGAAATTCCTAGGGGTCTCATAAAGTACCACCTCCAATTCATTGGCGGCGTCTATATGGGGCCTAAGTTTTTGCCAAATCACCACTGCAATATTCTCAGCAGTTGGATTCAATTCCTTAAACTCGGGCACCTCAACATTCAGGATTTTGTGGTCAAAAGAATCCTCTACCTCA
>JBFIGS010000331.1:0-2882 GCA_041602195.1 Sediminicola sp.
GAAGAACGCCTAATTGAGCTGCAATGCTTACACTGGTCAATTGCCAGGTTTTTTTGAGTAGTAAGTTGTTGGGCGACCACAACTTTTGTAACATAGGATAGATCCAAAGAATGGCAAAAACTGCTGTGTAGCTCATCTGGAATCCCACCTGAAAGAGAAACATCGGCTCTATAAGGAGGATAAAAAATAAAGACAATGCCAAGATGTTAAAGGTGTTGGTGGGCCTGTTCAGATACATTGCATACGCTAAAAAAGAGAACATGCTTACCGCCCTGACAATAGAAGCGGAGAGTCCGGCAAGAAAGGCATAGCTCCAAAGAATGGCAAGTATAACTACTAATTGTATGGTTTGTCCGTGCTTTAATTGCTTCAGGGGTGCCAAAACATATTGAAGGATCAGTAATAGTATCCCAATGTGCAGTCCGGATACAGCCAAGATGTGAATGGCACCTGCGTTGACATAATTAGTATAGGTGTCCTCAGAAATATCGGTACGTTGCCCCAACAAAAGGGCCTGGATTATACTTAATTCCTCTTGGCCTATTTGTGCTTTTTTCAATTGCTCGATGATATTTTCCCGAATCTTGAATGCCCAGCCATAAGGAGTGGAAGGCGACTGATCTCTTACTTCAAAAAGATGGGGCTCCAATTGTATTCGATGGTAAATTCCCAAGATATTCAGGTATCTCTTATAGCTAAACTGATGTGGGTTTAGGGGTTTGTTTATTTCGGCATACGATCCATAAAAGACTATTTGTTGGTCTGGTTTTAATTTTGGTGCCAATGAATCTATTCTTGAGGATAAAAGAATCTTTCCACCACGTTGCTTATGGTCAACTTCAAGTACCGAAGCGATATAGTTATCGGAGAAGGTGTTTGATTTTAGTACTTCTTGTATTTGTAGATGGTATATGTGTAGGCCAGAATTTGTACTTCTGGAATAATGTTCTTCATGATTTTTGGGCTGGGCCAGGGTCACGGCCAAAAAACCTACGCAAAGGGTAGTGCTTGTTGCTAGGATTCCAAATAAGGCAGAATGGGATTTGCCGGTCCTATAATAAATTATGGCAAGAAGGACAATGGAAATAATGGTACACCAGAATGGAATACCAGGTGAGGTATCTAAAAAGTACCCTAGAAGTATCCCGATTATCAGGAACAGAGAAAGTTTTACCGAGTTTTGCCTAAAGAACACGGGTTGCTTTTACGAAAGCACTGTTCCAATAGCCCTCCCTTAAAGAAGAAACAATAACACCCCTAGAGGTGGAAGAATGAATAAATTTAATTTCATCCCCTTCTGTAGTGACTACCAAACCCACATGGTTTATTTTTCTATTACGCCTACCGGTGCAGAAAAATAATAAATCTCCTTTTGCTACTTCGTTCAACTTCACCTTTTTGCCCTCCTCGGCCATCTGAGAGGACGATCTTGGCAAGTTGTAGTCATGCTCCCCAAACGAGATCATCATTAAGCCTGAGCAGTCCAGTCCATCTTTAGTGGTGCCTCCATATTTATAACGAACTCCAGAATATTCCAAGGCTGTATTAATAATCCTATCTGCGAAATTAAAAGAAGCCTCCGATCTTGCATCAGCCATTTCAGTGCTGTTGCTTATTGAAATTTCTTCTCTATTATTGGGTACACTGACGGAATTTCTTGGAACACTGACCCTTCGCTCAACTTGGGTTACAGTTGTTGATTTAGATGTGCCACAACTGGCAATTAAAAAAAGGAAGGCTATAAAGGAGACTTTACGTATCATTCTGTTGGGTATTGGTTTTTAACTTTCTACCGGTTACCTATCAAATTTAAGCATTTTCTACAATAAGCGTAGCCGTATTCTCGCTAGCGCCTATTCCGCCCAATTTTTTTTCGAGGTCCTCGTAGGCGTCAAATATCATTTTTCGCTGCTTACCTTCCAATATTTTTAACAATTCCGATGTCAAATTTTTAGTATTCAGGTCGTCCTGTATCAATTCCTTTACTACCTCCTTCTTCATGATTAAATTCACCAGGGAAATGTATTCCAATGTGATGATCCTTTTGGCAATTTGATAGGAGATCCAATTAGCTTTGTAGCAAACCACCTGAGGAACTTTAAACAAGGCCGTTTCCAAAGTTGCAGTACCACTGGTCACCAGGGCAGCATGGGCCAGGCTCAACAGGTCATAGGTTCTGTTATTTACAAATCCCACCTGTGGGTCCTTTAAAAAAGGTTCATAAAATTCCATTTCCAAACTTGGCGCACCAGCGATCACAAACTGATATTCTGGAAAGGACTTGGTAACAGATAACATTACAGATAGCATTTTCTGTACCTCTTGTTTTCTACTTCCTGGTAATAAGGCAATGATAGGTTTGGCGGGGTCCAGTTGATTGACTTTCCTAAAGTTCTCTTCATCCGGTTTTTTTCTGTCCCCAATTGCATCGATCAGGGGGTGGCCCACAAAATTTACCGGAAGGTTGTGTTTTTTTTCGTAGAACTCCTTTTCAAAGGGTAAGATGACATACATGGCATCTATATCCCTTTTAATTTTTTCAATTCTTCCTTCTCTCGAGGCCCATATTTGAGGGGCTATATAGTAATTTGTTTTTATGTTATTTTCTTTGGCCCATTTGGCAATCCTGAGATTGAATCCTGAATAGTCTATAAAAATGAGTTCATCGGGCTTAAATTTTAAGATGTCTTCCTTGCAAAACTTTATGTTTTTGAAAATGGTTTTGATATTTCCCAAGACTTCGAGGAACCCCATAAAGGCCATTGCTTTGTAATGTTTTACAAGGACTCCGCCAGCTTTTTGCATTAGATCACCACCCCAGCATCGGATATCCGCGTCAGGGTCCTTTTTTTTAAGGGCCTTGATAAGATTGGAGCCGTGTA
>JBFIGS010000332.1:0-2876 GCA_041602195.1 Sediminicola sp.
AATTGTAATTCATCCATAGTTCGGGAACCGGTAATTGGCCTAATTTTTAAATCCACCAAATCTTGCTCTGTCGTAGCCCCTTTCCAAGGTTGCAACTTCGCTGGCATATTAAATCCAAAATCATTGTCTGTGGCGGCCCTCCAGAAATTAGCCTTGATTCCTTTCAGCAATATGTTGCCCTGTCCGTAATCAATTGTAATTATTTCACCATTATTGTTATTAAATTCCACGGCAAACCCATTGCCCTTTACAGAAATAATATTGTCCAAGGAGGTTACAGAAAAATCCATTTCTGATCCAGAATTTTCAAAGACTTCTGGTTGGAAGGGCGTCACCTGAAATTGTTCATAGGCTACTAAATGACCTTTTGGGACCAAAGGTGCCTTTGTTCTTGTTTCAGCATAAATATTCAAGAAATATTCCGTATTTTTTTGAGAGAGTTCCGGCAGCCCTACTTTCACTTTTTTGGATTGGTATGGAGCAATATCAAGCTCTTCCATTTTTCCTGTGGCCACCTCTTTTCCATTAGCCAACAACTTCCAATAAAAATCATATTCCTTTAGATTGGTAAAATCAAATTTATTGGTAATGGTGATTTCCCCAGATTTTGGATTCTTGGACTGGAACTTTATATATTGATATACCTTTTTTACTTCCATTAAAGATGGATGCGCACTTCTATCTGGGTTGACCAGGCCATTCAAACAGAAATTCTCATCATTCTGATAGTCATATCCTCCCAAATCACCTCCATATGCCCAATAAGGCTGACCGTCTTCAGAATTTGTCAAAATACCCTGATCTACCCAATCCCAGATAAATCCTCCCTGTAGCACATCGTATTTTTCAATAACATCCCAATAATCTTGAAGATTACCAACGCTGTTACCCATAGCATGGGCATACTCGCACTGTATATATGGCCTTTTCGGATTGTTCTCGGCATAAGATACCATATCATGTATTCTGGCGTACATAGGCGCCTGGATATCCGTGTTCTCATAGTTGGTCGCCCCTTCGTATTGTACGGGTCTTGTATTGTCATGTGATTTTAACCAATCATAGGTAGCATAGAAATTTTCTCCATTTCCCGCCTCGTTACCCAATGACCAAGTTACAATACTCGTGTAATTCTTATCGCGCTCGAACATGCGAATCGTCCTATCCAAATGCATCGCTTTCCACTCAGGTAAATAAGCAGGATGAACCGCTATAGCCTCTTCATTTCCATCCAAGCCTTGGTTGGTGGTACCCATACCGTGGGATTCTATATTGGCTTCATCCACCACGTAGAAACCATATTTGTCGCACATCCTATAGAAAAAAGGATTTTTTGGATAATGACTGCAACGAATGGCATTGAGATTATTCTGCTTCATTACCTCTAAGTCCTTTAAGGTAAGTTCTTCTGACACCACATGCCCTTGAGTGTCGCTATGATCATGCAAGTTTGCCCCTTTTATAAGTACTGCTTTTCCATTGACAAAGAATTGACTGTTCTTGATTTCAATTTTTCGAAAACCGACCTTAACACTGGTAGCTTCCAAAAGCTTACCCTTATCATCTTTCAGCTCCAACAATAAAGTATATAGATTGGGCTTCTCCGCATTCCATGATTTAATATTTGGGATAAGATGTTCAAAGGAAATATTGGTACTTTCCTTATTTAATGTAATATCCTTTGAAACCCCATAGACCGTAGTGTCCTGATCCAAAAGTGTGGCCGAAAGATTATAATCATTTGCTGTATTTAATTCATGTTGAAGAGTAACATCCAAGGTTAACAACCCATCTTGATAATCATTTTCCAAATCACCATTAACCCTAAAGTCCTTGATCGTGGTCTTACCTGTAGCATAGATATATACATCGCGTTCTATACCACTCAATCTCCAGAAATCCTGATCTTCCATATAACTTGCGTCGGACCAACGTAAAACCTGTACTGCAATGGAATTTGTTCCTTCCTTAACAAATTTGGTTATATCAAATTCTGCAGGAGTTTTACTCCCCTCATTATATCCAACTTTTTCTCCATTTACCCAAACGTACATTGCACCGCTAACTCCCTCAAAATGCAAATAAACATTTTTATCACCCCATCCTTCCGGTACATCAAAATCCCTTTTATAACTGCCCACTGGGTTCATTTCATGAGGAATGTAGGGAGGATTTTTTGGAAACATATAGGTGATGTTGGTATAAAATGGAATTCCAAATCCAACCATTTCCCAATTGGAAGGCACTTCTATCTTATCCCATCCACCCAATTCAAATCCGTCCTTATAAAAATCCATAGGTCTACTTTGCACGCTATCTGCATAATAAAAATTCCAGGTGCCATTTAATGAACTGTAGGCCGGGGAGTTTTGCCAACTATCATTTTCCTTGGCACTTGACGCTTTTGGATACCTATAAAAAGTAGCCGTTGGATATTCCCTGTTGATTTCAAATATTTCAGGATTTTCCCATTCTGGATTTTCCCATTTTTCCGCAATATAAATGGGCTTTTCCTCCTTTTTGTTACAGGATATAAAAATTAGAATAAAAATGAGAAGTGTAAAATTCTTTACCATTTGATGTGAAATTTAAGAATGATGGGTCTAGTTCTTTCCAAATATATAAAAAATGTACAATTTACATTTAATAATACATCAAATAGCTGCATATTTATTCAACAAACTTACAAGTCTTCCTATTTATTACATAAAAAGCAAATTATCCAACAGCACGCCACAAAAAAACCCAACAGTAGAACTGTTGGGTTTTTAATAATCTTATACGGTGTTTGCTTACTTAGCTCCCCACTCTTTTAATGAATCTTTATTCATTTTGATATAATCTGCGTTACCAGCAGCTTCAGCACCGGCCAAAGA
>JBFIGS010000333.1:0-2842 GCA_041602195.1 Sediminicola sp.
CTTGATGATAGACATAGGGATGTAGTAATTTTACATGAGGGGGAGATTAAAAAAAGAAGTTTTGATAGCTGGTCGATGGCATTTCATAATTTAAATGACAAAAACATAAGTCAACAAGACACCCACACTTTTGAACAGAATTTAATTATGCTTTCCGAATTGGTTGATAGATCATCAGCTGCCTCTTTCCTTTTTTGGCTCAATGTGAGGAAGCAAGTCATGGGTTGGCTGGTTTAATGGTTTATTCATTAATTATTTAGGAAGATGTTATTCTATATTCTTGTGAAAAATCCGTATCTTAAAATATATTTTAATTGATGTAAGTTCTTTATTTAAAGAAGATTATACTCCGAAAAAAACAATGATGTTCGAACTTGTCTATTGTTCTAAAGCCAAGAAGGATACGGATAGTATCAAAATATTTGAGATTTTGAAAACATCACGTACCAACAACCAAAAATTTGGGATAACGGGTTGTTTGGTGTTCCATAACGATATTTTTGTTCAAATAATTGAGGGTGATTCAAAAAACATTCATCATCTCTACCAAAATCTAGAGCGAGATCAACGGCATTATGACGTGAATCTATTGTGGGAAGGACATATTCCCAAAAGAAATTTCAATGATTGGTCCATGGCGTTCCACGACTTGGGTGAAGGAGGTTTTAACGAGGAGGAAATCCTAACTTTTGAGCAGAATATGTTTCAATTATCTGAAAGTGCCGATAAAACATCACCAGCTTCCTATTTATTTTGGATCAATGTCCGCAAACAAATTATTGGTTGGCTTGTTTAGGGAGTATTTTGACTCGTAAAATCGTGTTTTTCTAAAAAAATCTGCCTGAATTCCAATTGAGGTATAACCATTCCCTTTAATTAGTCAATAGCACTAATAATTTCAGATAAAAATTCATTTACATTAAAAATAGGATCTTCTGCCAAGCCCGTGCGTACGACCACCAATTCCTTAGAAGGGATAATAAAAACATACTGACCTTCATAACCATTTGCAGAAAATAAATCTCTAGGAACATCGGGATACGTGCCGCCAGCGTTTAACCAAAAATGGGCGCCGTATATACCGTCTGAATTGGCAGTTGGAGTGGTGACATAGGCAACCCAATCCTCAGACAAGAGCTGTTCACCGTTCCATTGGCCATTATTGAGATATAAGAGTCCAAATTTGGCCCAATCTCTTGTATTTGCCCAAGCATAGGACGACCCAATGAAATTGTTGTTCATATCCGTCTCAATCAACATGGAACGCATACCTAATTTGTCTATTAAGGAAGTATAAGGAAAGTCTAGATATGCCTGCCCTTCCCCTACATAGTTCTGTAACAATCCAGAGAGTAGATTTGATGTGCCCGAGGAATAGTTCCAAATTTCCCCTGGTTTTGCGATCGCCTTTTTTAAACGTTGTGGTTGGGTCATATCCGACGACATAAACAACATTTTGGTTACATCAGAAATTTTAGTGTAATCCTCTTCCCAAGCCAGTCCACTTTGCATCCTTAACAAATCATTTATGGTAATATTTTTACGTTCATCCTTATGCCATTTAGCAATGGGAGCAGGGTCATTAGTATCCAATTTTCCTTGGTATTCCAATATTCCGTAGAGGGTTGCCAAGATGCTTTTGGTCATGGACCAGCCTAAAATTGGGGTGTCAGGAGAAAACCCATCGGCGTATTGTTCGGCAAGGATTTCATTTTTATAAGTCACCAAAACTGTTCTCGTTTTTTTTGTTTCAGGCTCTGAAAAGGCATTATTGAGAGCTGTTTGCAATTTTTGATAGTTAACATTGCCAAACACAGTATCCTTTTTGCCATTATCTCCATAGGGAAAAGGAAGATTGTTTTCTAAGGTTTCTCGTTTCGGACGTAAATACCTCTTACTGTAATCATAAGAACCATTTACAAGGACGCTCCCTAATCCTTCCCTATAGACCGCTTTTCTTTCCATTAGCCCAAAAACAGTGGAAATAGCGGTTTTATTCTTCTGATCCACCTCGGTTTCTGCCAATTTGATGAGGGGAACATTATTCTCGTATTTATCGATGGAGGCTGGGGTTCTTTCTGCGATAAAAACACTAGACGCCATATTTTTGGCAGCATAACCAGATATAATATTGAGTTTGGAGTAATTGAAAGCCACAACGATTACTAGAACGATAATAAGAGCAATGACAATTCTTTTAAAAACTTTCATCGAAAGGATAATTAAGGAGTTTTAAAAATAAATCATTAGTTGAGAATTATTGTAACTTTAGATAAAATAAATGATCTGCTTTTATGTCAACCCTTGGTTTAATCATCGCTGAAAGAAGTAGGGATATAGGTGATTTTTTAGTAGGAAGATTGATTCCTTTTCGCAAAAAAAGGATGATAGGTCCTTTCGTTTTTATAGACCATATGGGACCAACCCAGTTGGGGCCTACCAAATATATGGATGTGGACCAACATCCGCATATTGGACTTTCCACACTTACATATATGCTGGAAGGAGAAATTATGCATGAGGATAGTATAGGGACACGACAGCGAATCACCCCAGGCTCCGTAAATTTAATGGTAGCTGGCAAAGGGGTTTCCCACACAGAAAGAACACCAAATGACCTAAGAGATGGAAATTCATTCACTGCACATGGGTATCAGATTTGGATTGCGTTGCCAAAAAACTTGGAAGATTGCATCCCTGAATTTCACCATATCGAAGCAACTGAAATTCCGCATTGGGAAGAAGGAAGCGCTAATTTCAAATTAATAGCTGGGGAAGGATATGGAAGAATCTCACCCGTTCCTGTCCACTCTCCATTATTCATGATAGAAATTAGGAACAC
>JBFIGS010000334.1:0-2822 GCA_041602195.1 Sediminicola sp.
CGGTAAATGTGCCTCCATCGGTACTAAAATTTAGATTCCGCATGTTTACGTGCATGTTATCGGAAATAATTTCTGTGACATCACTTACCAATCCAAGGTCATCTATGCCGGTAAGCTGAATTTCAGCAGTAAATTCCTCCTGGCTACTATCGATCCATTTGGCGCTAATGATCCTATAGGCATAGTTGGATTGTAAGGCTATGGCATTGGGACAGTTTTTTTTGTGCACCTTGATTCCCTCGGTCACACTGACAAAGCCAAAGACATCATCTCCGGGAATAGGGTTACAGCATTGGGAAAGCTTGTAGGCCAATTTTTCCTCTTCCTTACCAAATACAAGTATATCATATTTGGAGGTGATTTCGTCTTTGTTGATGTCCTCAGGGACATGGTGCCTCCTAATCTTATTTTTAAAGAAACTGATGAAGGCATTACTGTAAGAGGATGCGAAATCCTTTAGCATTTGGTTGTCGATGGCACCAATTCCCACCCTGTAAAAAAGATCCAAACTCGTCTTCAGTTTGAAAAAGATGACCATTTTATTAATGGTATCCTCGTTCAGGGATATTTTTTGGGATTTAAGTTTTCTTCTCAGGACCTCCTTACCATCCAGGGCAATTGATTTCTTTTCCTCTTTTAGGGAAGATTTTATTTTGGACCTTGCACGGGCCGTTGTGGCATAATCCAGCCAACTTTGATTGGGTTTTGCCTGTTCTGAGGTGATCACCTCTACTTGGTCCCCACTGTGAAGGGTGGTATTTAGGGGCACCAATTTTCCGTTCACTTTGGCCCCGCGGGTCTTCATTCCTACCTCGGTATGGATGTTGAATGCGAAATCTAAAGGGGTTGCACCTTTTGGTAGTGATTTTAACTCTCCTTTGGGGGTGAAAACAAAAATTTCCTTGGAATAGAGGTTTAGTTTAAACTCTTCTACAAAATCAACAGCGTTGGTATTTGCATTTTCAAGGGCTTCTTGTAATCTGTTGAGCCACATTTCGAGTCCCTGCTCTTTTTGTTCCCCATGTTTGTATTTGAAATGGGCAGCATACCCTTTTTCGGCTATCTCATGCATCCTTTCGCTACGGATCTGCACTTCTACCCATTTTCCTTTTGGTCCCATTACGGTGATGTGGAGAGCCTCATAGCCGGTAGATTTAGGCGAGGATATCCAGTCCCTTAATCGCACGGGATTAGGGGTGAAATGATCTGTGACTATGGAATAGATTTTCCACGCCAAGAATTTCTCGTTTTGACGATCGGACTTATAGATGATCCTAATGGCGAATTTGTCATAGATCTCGTCAAATGGGACATTCTGCATTTTCATTTTCCTGCGAATGGAAAAGATCGATTTCATTCGCCCTTTGATAAGGTAATTGAGGCCTTCCTTGTCCAATGAGTTGCTGATTACCCCTGAAAAGGCATCTATATAAGCAACTTGTTCCTCTTTGGTCTCCTCAATTTTACCTAGGATATCACTGTAAACTTCGGGTTCGGTATATTTAAGACTTAGATCCTCAAGCTCTGTTTTTATATTATAAAGGCCTATTCTATGGGCCAAGGGAGCATAAATGTATAAGGTCTCCGAAGCAATTTTCACCTGTTTATCCTCTGGCATGGAATCCATGGTGAGCATATTGTGGTATCGGTCCGCGATTTTAATGATAATCACCCTTATATCATCATTCAAGGTGAGCAACATTTTTCTGAAGTTCTCCGCTTGCTGGGAGATATTCATATCCTTTTTAAGGTGTGCGATTTTTGTTAGCCCATCCACAATACGGGCAACGGTTTCCCCGAACATGCGTTCAATATCGGCCAGGGTATATGCGGTGTCTTCTACCACATCATGCAGCAGGGCCGAGGCGATGGAAACGGCATCCAAACCTATTTCAGAAGCTACAATTTTTGCTACGGCAATAGGATGAAATATATAGGCCTCCCCAGATTTTCTGCGTTGTTCCTTATGGGCGTCAACAGCCACGTCAAATGCCGAGCGTATCAATTTTTTATCATCAAGAGATAAGTTTTGATAGCTGATTCGCAGCAACTCTTTGTATTGCTTGGCAATTTGCTTGTTTTCCTTTTCTATAGCAGCTTCCGTCATCATATTTTAAAAATAAGACAAACTTTACTATCAACCAACAAAAATTATGCCTTTAAATTCCTGATTCTAGCGATCAGCGGAGGATGTGAATAGTGCATAAACACATATGCAGGATGTGGAGTTAGATTGCTTAGACTATTTTTGGATAGTTTTTTTAAAGAGGTGACCAATGGCATGGCAGCAAAGGTGTTCTTGGCATAGTCATCTGCCTCATACTCAAACTTTCTAGAGAGATAATTCATGATCAATCCCGTTATTTCAGAAATAGGACTGTACAATATCCCAAATCCTATCAATGCCGCATGAAAACTCGGTTGGGAAACGCCAATAGCCAAGGATACCTGTGGGTTGTTGATAAAAACAGAAAGTATGAATAACGTTAAACCTGTCAACAACAGGGAAGCAACAAGATTAAAAATGATGTGCTTTTTTTTATAGTGTCCTACTTCATGTGCCAATACGGCTACGATCTCGTCCTCGTCCAAATCGTTGATCAAGGTATCATAGAGGGTCACCCTTTTTTCTTTGCCAAATCCAGAGAAATAGGCATTCGCTTTTGTAGATCTTTTGGATCCGTCGATCACGAAAATATTTTTGAGCTCAAACCCTACATTCTTGGCATAGGTCTCCAATTTTTCTTTCAAGGAGCCATCTTCTAAAGGGGTCTGTTTGTTAAACAGGGGAACTATCAATTTGCTGTAAAACATGTTCATGA
>JBFIGS010000335.1:0-2812 GCA_041602195.1 Sediminicola sp.
AATCATGAGGAATCATTGCTTTGTTTTAACCTTTTAACCATAAATTCTAATTACTATCCCATTGTCCAAGGCCGCTCTTTTCACTTTTACGACTGGACCATTGGCTAATATTCCTGTGATCAGGGGTTATGACACCTTTCTGATACATATAATGTTGTCCTAAACGAACCAGATTTACCTGTCCCATCATCTTGCTTTTTAGCCCAATGTAGTAGTCATCTTCAGTGAGTTCACTAAAATTTGCCCATTTGGCCTCTCCTGCAATGCAAATCACGGCATCAACCTTCCTCGCATTCTCGAATATTTTTTTGATGGAACAGCCTTTGCCGATTTCAAGTATTACATTTTCCTTATCTATTTACTTCAAAAACCTGTCAGAGGATAAAAAGGCAATAGGGTTGTCGGTTTTTCCCTCCAAACTCAAATCCGCCAAAATTTCCCCAACCAGCGGAGCAAGCTTAAATCCATGGCCACTAAAGCCACAGGCCACACTTACATTTTTGTAGTCTTTATGTTTTTCCAAAATGAAATGTCCGTCCTCGGTATAGGTGTATATACAGCTTTTGATGGACAGGACCGATTTATACCCTTTGGGAATATAGTCCAGCATAAATTCTTTAATCAATTTGGATTCTTTTTCCTGATCAAAATCGTGCAGGGTATATGGATCAATTACCTCTCCTGGAAAATGATACCCGATCTTTACCCCCATTTTTCCAGAACCATCCCCAATTGACAATAATGGAAACCCATAAAATGCTCCTGGTAAATCTGGCGTCGTATACAAAAAACAAGGAAATTTATCGTTAGAAAAAAGTGCAGGTTCCTTTGGTTCGAACCAACAAGTTATTTGCCGACGTGGCACTAATTCATTTTTTTTAAAAGGCAAAAGGTTGTTGGTAAAGCCCCCAGCTGTGAATATGATTTTATCAGCCGTATACGTAGTGTTTTTTGTTTTAACCGTTATGATATTATCTCCTTCGGACCAATCTTCTACCAATTGATTTTCCAATATGGTGGCTCCTCTATCCACTGCCAATTCACAGTACAGGGCAATGATCTGTTCCGGGATCACATACCCCGCATCTGGCTCAAATAGATGTTCGTTATTTTCCAACAGTTTAAAGTTTGGAAATTGTTTTGAACACTCTTTTTCTCCCAGTCTATTAATAGTGATATTGTATTTCTGGGCGGATAATTTTACCCCTTCCAGTACATTATTCTGTTTAGGCCCCGTATAGAACAACCCTGTTTTATGAAATAGCTTTTGATCCGTTATTTCTTCCAATTCTTTCCATAAGGTATACGCCTTATCTAAGAGAGGGACATAATCTGGATCTTCAAAATAGGCTTTGCGTACCATTCTACTTTGCCCTGCATGTGAACCATTGTTGTGCACAACAGTAAACTGTTCCAAACCTAGTACTTTTACTCCTCTCTTTGCCAAATTATAACAGGTTGGAGCTCCCATGGAGCCAACACCTACAACGATCACATCAAAATGCTGATTGGACATATAACCGAACTTTTATTCTTCCTTACGCCTTATTTTTTTGAGTTTCCCCTTTAAAAAGAATTGATCACCATGACCCCTTTATGTTCAAATTTGTTCATATGAGGCAGGGCAATGGTGGCTTCCTGAAGCGTAATGGTACTTTCAATGAGTTTTTCGGGATGTAATTTTCCGTTCTTGATCATGTCCAACATCTCAGGATATTTAAAAGCCTGCATGCCGTGGCTCCCTATAATTTCCAGTTCATTAGCCAGGACTTTGTCCATAGGTACTTTTGGATGCCTTTCGTCTCCTGTCATCAATCCCACCTGTATGTGTTTCCCTCTTTTTCTTAGATTGGCAATGGAGTTAAAACAGGTAGCCTGACTCCCAAGGGCATCCAAAGAAACATGGGCCCCACCCTTGGTCAATGCTTTGATCTGTTCTACGACCTCTTCATTTTGGGTGGCATTGACTGTAGCAATGGCCCCCATTTCCATGGCAAACTCCAACGTCCTATCATTGATGTCCACAGCTATTACCTGTGCCCCAAGGGCATTGGCGATCATAATGGCGGAAAGGCCAACCCCACCACAGCCATGGACAACCACGTACTGCCCTCCTGTGACCTTGCCTTGTTCCACAATAGCCCTAAAAGAAGTAATAAACCTACAACCTAGGGTTGCGGCGGTAATGTCATTGATCTCCTCGGGAATTTTCACAAGATTTATATCGGCATAGTCCAAGGCTACATATTCGGCAAAGGAGCCCCAGTGCGTAAATCCTGGTTGGGATTGATGGTCACAAACCTGATGGTTCCCAGAAATACATTGGCCACAGGTGCCACATCCACAAACAAAGGGAACAGTTACCCTATCCCCCACCTTAAAATGTAATACTTCCTTGCCAACAGCCGCAATAGTTCCTGCCAGTTCATGACCAGGAACATGGGGCAAAATAATATCAGTGTCGTGCCCCATCCACCCATGCCAGTCGCTTCGGCATAAACCCGTCGCTTTTACCTGGATCACTACCCCATGATTTTTAGGGGTGGGATCTGAAACATTTTGTATGGTTATAGGGCCTTGGAATTTTTCAAAAACAGCTGCTCTCATAGTACACAGATTAGTACAAGAAATATACGGACTTATTCACAAATATCCGCCCGTGTCCAATATCACTTTGGGCACTTTTTGGGAAGTGCTGTCTATGCCCTCAAAACCAGTTTGCCCAAAAAGTGGGACCACTGATAAAAAGAGGATTAAGAAGGAAAGGGCTTTTGTCATTATAGAAATGGCTTTGTTCTTTATTGAGTAGGGA
>JBFIGS010000336.1:0-2810 GCA_041602195.1 Sediminicola sp.
CCTAGTGCTGGAAGTAAAACCGACCCAAGTCACCTTGGTTCCAGACAGTGTGGATGCTATTACTTCCAATGCCGGTTGGGATACCATCAAACACAAAGATTTCCTAAAAGAGGTAATCTCTACTTTTAAGGAGAACGGTATACGCACTTCAATTTTTGTAGATGCCAATACCAAAATGGTAGAAGGGGCCGCGGAAACCGGGACGGACAGGATTGAACTGTACACAGAAAGCTATGCGCATGCTTATCTGGAAGGAGATGCCGAACGCTGCAAGGCCGCAATCCTTCCTTTTATAGAAGCTGCAAAAATGGCCCATAGCTTAGGTTTAGGTATCAACGCAGGGCACGACCTTAGCTTGGACAACATAAAATATTTCAAAGAAAACATCCCCCATCTTTTAGAAGTCTCCATCGGGCACGCCCTTATCTGTGAGTCGCTTTATCTTGGTTTGGAGAATGTAGTGAACATGTATTTAAACAAACTGAAGTAATGCCGTTGTTATATTCGAATATTTTAGGAAAAGAGACCCCTTTGTTGATTCTTCACGGCTTTTTGGGCATGTCGGACAACTGGAAGACCTTGGGTGCCCAATATGCAGAAGAGGGATTTGAGGTTCATTTACTGGACCAAAGAAACCACGGAAAAAGCTTTCACTCCAGCGAATTCAATTACGATTTGCTGGCCACGGACGTCTATGACTACATACAACACCACCAATTAAAGGATGTGATCGTGATAGGACATTCCATGGGCGGAAAAACGGCCATGCAGTTGGCCTGCAGCTATCCCAATGTTGTCTCCAAATTGTTGGTAGCCGATATTGCTCCCAAATACTACCCGCCACATCACGATGAAATTTTAAACGGGCTAAATGCCATAGACCTTACCTCTATTAGTTCCAGAACTGAGGCGGACAAGCAATTGGCGAAGCACATTACTAATTTTGGGGTACGCCAATTCTTGCTAAAAAACCTCTATTGGGAAAGCAAGGAAAAACTTAGTTTTCGTTTCAACCTGCCCGTACTGAGCACCAAAATGGAGGAAGTGGGCGAAAATATTGGGTCTACCGCCAATTTTCAAGGCCCTACCCTATTTTTAAGAGGCGATAGGTCAGAATACGTGACCATGCAGGATCTCCCTGAAATAAAAAGGCATTTTCCTTTAGCAGAATTGGATACTATAGCAAAGGCAGGGCATTGGCTTCATGCCGAAAACCCAGAAGAATTTTTTGAAAAATCCATGGCCTTCATGAAAAATTAGGGCTGATGGGCCAAACACCAAATTCGGTTATTATTAAAAAAACGCCCTGTGATCAGCTGTAGAAAATGCAATCAAAACACCTTGGTTGCATGCATTGGCTTTTCAATTTATTGTTTACATTTATCATAACTAACAAGACCAAACCTTAAAAATTAAGAGATGAAACTAATTCTAAGAATTTTATTGAGTGCCGTTGCAGTTGTTATATTGGCAAAAATTTTACCGGGGATTGGGGTAGATTCCTATACCACAGCCATAATAGTCGCTATTGTCCTGAGCCTCTTGAACTTTATCGTGAAACCGATATTGGTCATATTGACCCTGCCAATCACCATTCTGACCCTAGGCCTTTTCCTATTGATCATCAATGCCATTATTATCCTTTTGGCCGATAATCTGATATCTGGTTTTGAGGTTACCAATATATGGTGGGCCCTGCTTTTTAGCCTTTTACTGTCCTTTCTACAATCCATATTATATTCTCTCCTAAAAGACGATTAAAATATTTGAGTTACGGATTGACATTCAGTAATTTAAAAACTTGGCGAACTTATTAAAATGTACTACTTTTGCATCCCATTTTATTTATGTAAAATTCGATACAGAGATGAACATCACAAAAGAGCAGATTGACGAGTTAAATGCTGTTGTAAAAGTTGCCATTACAAAGGACGATTACAAGGACAAAGTAGAAAATATCTTAAAGGACTATAGAAAGTCAGCCAATATCCCAGGTTTTAGAAAAGGCCAGGTTCCTATGGGCTTGATAAAAAAACAATACGGGAAAGCCGTTTTGGTTGATGAAGTCAACAAGCTTCTTCAGGATAACCTGAACAAATACCTTACCGAGGAAAAATTGGATGTTCTTGGAAACCCACTTCCAAAACAACAGGACAACTTTAACTGGGATGCCGAAAATTTGGATTTTGAATTCGAATTAGGATTGGCACCGAGCTTTGAGATCGATCTTAAATCCAAAAAAGCCATTACCCATTATCAAATTGTTGCCGACAAGAAAATGATTGACGAGCAAGTTGAACGTATTCAAAAGCAATACGGGAAATTGGTGAACAAAACTGAGGCTGGCAAAAATGATGAGATCACTGGAGTTTTCAAAAATGAAGAGGAAGGAATAGACAAGAAATCAACGCTTGAGCTAGATCAAATCTCCAACAAAAAGACAATCGACAGTCTTTTGGGCAAGAAAGCAGGAGATGTAGTCACTTTAAAAACCAAAGGTTTATTCAAAGAAGATCACCTTCTTGCAAATATCTTGGGAATTCAGGCTGATAAAGCTGAAAATTTAGACATCGAGGTTACGTTCACCATTGAGGAGATCAACGAAAGGGAACCTGCTAAATTGGACCAAGAGTTGTTTGATAAGCTTTTCGGAAAAGATGCGGTTACCTCTAAGAAAGAGCTTGAAGCAAGAATAAAAGAAGATTCTGAAAAGCAATTTGAGCAACAAGCAGATCAGAAATTGTTGAATGATGTTACCGAGTATTTTATTGAAAATACAAAATTTGACCTTCCGGCAGATTTCTTGACAA
>JBFIGS010000337.1:0-2808 GCA_041602195.1 Sediminicola sp.
AATAAGGCTTCTGCGTTTTATTTTTTCGGCTATCTGATGTAGGTAGGTATAGGTATCCGTTACCTTTGCAGGTTTGGACTCCAGACTGATCTCATTCAGCTTGGCCAAAAGCATCTGATGATGTCGCTCACTACCTTTTTCCGGAGCATAGTATTGGTAGGCGTCAGAATACACGCTGAGGCCTACGGCATCTCTCTGTCGCTTCAGGATATTCATAAGGGCCGCAATGGCCAGGACTCCAAAACCTATCTTGTTTAAATTGTCAACGCTCAAATGGTCAACATCTGGATAGTACATGGAGGCCGAGTTGTCCAAGATCATATGACACCTCAGATTGGTCTCCTCTTCGTATCGTTTGGTATACAGCTTGTCTGTTTTGGCAAATAGTTTCCAATCTATATGCCTGGTGCTTTCCCCGTTGTTATAGATTTTATGTTCCGCAAATTCAGCCGAAAAACCATGAAAGGGACTTTTATGGATACCACTGATAAAGCCTTCCACCACTTGGTTGGCCAAAAGTTCCAGGTTCTGGAACAGCGAAGCACTGTTTAATTCGGATTGTAGATTCATAGCGTTATGGATACCCTAAGATAACAAACATCCCTTGGGCCAAAAAATTAAGTTGTCACGAAATCCTATTAAATAAAAAAAGGCCTGACGTGAGTCAAGCCTTTTTTAATCTTATACTGTTAGTTTATAATGCTGCTTCAATAGCATCGGTATAAACCTTCTTAGGAGAAACTCCAACTTGTCTGTTAACAATTTCACCGTTCTTGAAAACCAAAACCGTTGGGATGTTACGCACCCCGTATTTTGCTGCAAACTCTTGATTTGCGTCAACATCTACCTTACCAACTACAGCCTTACCTTCGTATTCAGCACTTACTTCATCGATAATTGGACCGACCATTCTACAAGGTCCGCACCATGCTGCCCAGAAATCTACAACAACTGGTTTATCACTTTTTAAAACTACCTCATCAAAAGTAGCATCTGTTATTTCTAATGCCATGTTTGTTTTATTTTTTAATTATGCAAATTTAGTCAATTAATCAACGTTTTCCTTACTAACGTTATATTCGTTTTACCTATTGTAAGATAAGTAAAGTTTATAAGTTAAAATATCCCGAATGCTATTAATTCAACCTGTAATGCACATCCTTACTTTCCAACTCCAGTAATAGTTCGGTTGATATCTGTACTTTTTGCTTTCTACAGTTTAAACTTACTTTGATCTCCTCTTCCATTTCATAGACTACAAAACTCAGAGGATGACTCCCTTGGTGGGATACTAGGGTATCCTTCAATTCATAGATCTGCTGTTCTTTCAGTTGTCCTATATCCAGTTTGATGGTCAGTTTACGGGCATAAGTTTCCATAACATCCTGAAGCATCATTACCGTGTTGTACTGCAAACGCGGGTCACCCTTCTTCCCGGTATCCCTATTGGTCCAACCTTCCTTAACATACAACTTAAAAAAAGCAAAGGAATTGATCATTAAAAAGTGCCTGTATTTAAGGTATTCCTCCCCAAATATTCGAAACTCATAGGAATCTGTATAATCCTCCAAAATAAAAGAAGCCCAGCCTTTTCCATTTTTAGAGATCCTATGCTGCACATCCGATATTACTCCTGCCAAGGCAAGTTCCCTGCCCACAAAGGCTTCCATCTGATGGATATTGGAGATGGTAGCGTTGCAGAACGAATTCATTTCGGTCCTAAAGTCGTCCAAGGGGTGTCCGGAGATATAGATCCCGACCACTTCCTTTTCCCGTCTCAGCTTTTCCATGGTTCCCCACTCCTCACAAGGCGGCACCACGGGTTCAGGTATCTGCACCTCACTGGCCTCGCCAAAAAGACTGACTTGGGAGGAATTCTCGCTTTCTTGAAATTTGGCACCATATTTTATGACCTTCTCCAAAAAGGTAATTCCATCCCCATCATCGTGAAAATATTGGGCACGATGGGTGTCCCCGAAAGAATCAAATCCACCTGCAAGGGTAAGGTTCTCAAAAGCTTTTTTATTTGCCGCCCTTAGATCTATTCGTTTGGTCAGGTCAAAGACCGATTTAAACCTGCCTTCCTCTTTTCTATTCTCTACAATGGTTTCCACAGCACCGCGACCCACCCCTTTGATGGCTCCCATCCCAAAACGCACTGCATTTTGGTCGTTTACCGCAAACTTGTAGTAGGACTCATTCACATCTGGGCCCAATACTTCCAAGCCCATTCGTTTACACTCCTCCATAAAGAAGGTCACCTGCTTAATGTCGTTCATATTGTTAGACAGTACCGCCGCCATATATTCTGCAGGGTAATGCGCCTTTAAATAGGCCGTTTGATAGGCTATATAGGCATAACAAGTAGAGTGACTCTTATTAAAGGCGTAAGAAGCAAATGCCTCCCAGTCTTTCCAAATTTTTTCAAGAACATCCCTCGGGTGGCCTTTCTTTTCACCACCGTCCAAAAACTGTGGCTTCAACTTTTCAAGTAGGGCAAAGATCTTTTTACCCATTGCCTTTCGCAGTACATCTGCATCACCCTTGGAGAAGCCCGCCAATTTTTGTGACAACAACATCACCTGCTCCTGGTAAACAGTAATACCGTAAGTTTCCTTCAGGTATTCCTCCATATCCGCCAGATCATAGGTGATCTCCTCCCTTCCATGCTTACGCGCAATAAAACTGGGGATATATTCCATTGGCCCTGGTCTGTACAGGGCGTTCATGGCAATTAGATCATCAAAAACCGTTGGCTTTAGGTCTTTCATATGTTTCTGCATTCCCACAGATTCATATTGGAAAACC
>JBFIGS010000338.1:0-2805 GCA_041602195.1 Sediminicola sp.
GAAAGTGTCGTATTTTTACTGTGGGGAGGATTTGCCAAAAAGAAGATAAAATTAATTGATACCACAAAACATAGTGTGCTTATGTCTGGTCATCCTTCGCCATTGAGCGCCAATAGGGGGTATTGGTATGGAAATCAGCATTTTAGCAAATGTAATAAGTTGCTGACAGATGCAGAAAAAGAAGCAATTGAATGGTAATTTGTCGAATTTTCAATGAATTCTTTTCTGTTATCGACTAATTAGTTAACTTAGAGAGTATATTCTAATGAAATCTGTGTGACCCAATATTCTATCAAATCTGTTTTACTCGTTGATGATGATCCTGCAGCGACATTCATCAATAAAGTGTTTATACGCAATTTGCCTTTGGACGTAGATGTGTATGCTGCCACAGATGGTAAGGACGCACTGGATTTATTGGATGAAATTAGCATAAGCTTAAATGGACAACAGTCTTTTATTCCTTGCTTGCTGATATTGGATGTAAAGATGCCGGTGATGGACGGTTGGGAGTTCTTGGATGCATACACGGATCGCTATTCAAAAGAAATCAAAAATAACATCACCATAGTGGTGACAACTATGAGCCAGGATGAACGTGATATTATCAAGGCAAGTAACAATCCAATGATCAAAGAATTTGTCCAAAAGCCCCTCTCCGATGAAAAACTATTGGAAATTATAGAAAGGCATTTTATGGAAAAACAACATTAGTGCGCCTATTAAATTTCTGTTTTTATTAGTATAGAATACTTTCCTTTGATACTTGCTTGTCAATCAATCCCAATACCTTCAATTGCTCTTGCACCCCTGACAGGGTTTTGCCGTCCATTTGTGATTGGCTCCATTCCGTTATGGATAGCCATTCTTTGATGTCTTCAAGTTTTTGTTCATAGGCATTGGACAAATTCCTATCGATACTTGGTATACTTTTAAATTCTTCGGTATACAGGTTAATTACCTCAAGAATATGGGCCAAGGTGCCTTTTTGCGTCGATATAAAGTTGTCGGTCGCAGCAATAACAAAGCATGGCCAAGGCGTAGGGCAATCTCCCAACCTTCTAAAAGTGCCATTGTCCACCAATGGTTTGGTAGTGAAGTGTTCCCACATAAAATAATCTGCAGAACCATTGGTCAAGGCCGTTACTGCCCCATCGAGATTATTTATGACCTCAAATCCCAATGCATTGGTATCCCAGTCGTTATTCTTGGCATTCACATATGCCATCAAGTGGCTGCCACTGCCATATCTACTAATGGCCACCTTGGTATTTTCCAAGTCTTTAATTTGGGTATACTTGCTTTTAGCACCAACATGAATACCCCATAGTAGGGGCGATTCTATATATTTCTGAACAATTTTAACCGGATTTCCTTCTACAATACTCTTTACAATTCCTTCTGTTAGGATAATGGCAAGGTCTGTTTCCCCATCTTGTAGCATTTGACACATTTTCCCAGTACCTTCGGGAATGTCGGACCATTGAAGGTCTATGCCCCGTTCTTCAAAAGCACCTTCCTCTATGGCCAAATGCCATGGAAAGTTAAAATGTTCTGGAACTCCTATGATCTTAACGGTCTTCATTTACTGCGTTATCTTTTGTAGGGTATACTGTATCAATTTTTCTGTGGATTCGGCTGGTTTATTGGAAAACTGCCCCGTACTTCTGTTTGCCAAAATACAGTTCATGGATACAGCCTTATGTCCCAAAAGTTTTGCCAAACCGTAAATTCCTGAGGTCTCCATTTCCAAATTGGTTATTTTAAGTTCATTAAATCTGAAGGCTGCCAGCTTGCCATTTAAATCATTGTCCTGGGTTTCCAAACGCAACTTCCTTCCCTGTGGCCCATAAAAACCAACATTGGTAGCTGTGAAACCCAAAAGTATTTCATCGGACATCAGTTTGGAGCCGAGAGCCTTATCGTAAGCAACCACATATGGGGTCGATTTATGGGTGTACCATTGGGTATGGTCCATAAATGCTTTTTGTATTTCATGATGTTGCACATGGCTACTGTCATAAAACTGCAGTAAGCTATCGAAACCAATAGCATATTCGCTCATTAGGAAGGAATCAATAGGAATATCGGGATGTATGGATCCAGAGGTGCCAATTCTGATTATATCCAGCGAGGTTAGCTTTGATTTGACTTTTTTAGTGGAAAAATCAATGTTGACCAAGGCGTCCAGTTCGTTGAGGACGATATCAATATTATCGGTCCCAATACCTGTTGACATCACCGTAATACGTTTGCCGTTTAAGGTACCCGTATGGGTATGAAATTCCCTTTTGCCCTTTTTGATTTCGATGTGGTCAAAATGTTTCGAAACTTCCGAGACCCTATCGGGATCACCAACGGTAATAACGGTCGGTGCGATATCTTCAGGCAATAAATTGAGATGATAAATGCTGTTGTCTGCATTTAAGATAAATTCAGATGGACTAAGTTGCATGCTATAATTTTAGAATTCTATCGGTAGACGAATTATATAGGAAGTTATATTTTAGAGCGCCTCCGAGGTACTCATCATTTTCCTTAATCGCGGAATAATAACTTGTTTTTCCCTTAAAGATACCCAACCCGTCAGGGGATAGCTTCACAGGGGAAAAAGAGGAAAATAACGGTTTTATTTTAGTTAGGACCCTTTCATACTGGGTGTCACCAAAGCCATAAACACCTTGATTTTTCAGGATAAGGGATATTAATTCTTTTTTTGAATCGGGATGTTGTTCCAAAGCCACTTTCAAGACTAGGTTTTCCACCTCATTGAGACCGTTGCGTATACTTGGAAATCTTTTTAGA
>JBFIGS010000339.1:0-2784 GCA_041602195.1 Sediminicola sp.
AAAAAGCCTTGGCCAGAAATGCGAACAACCCGTCCCGTTCCATTGTCCTGGTTGAACAAGGCTTGCAATCCTTCCACGATTTGGGGATGGTCCTCCACAAAGGCCCGGGACCCGTTCAAACCTTGTTCCTCACTGCCCCAATGCCCCACAATAATGGTGCGTTTTGGGTTGGGATAGATTTTTTTCAAAATTCGAGCCGCTTCCATCATGGTAATGGTTCCAGTTCCGTTGTCCGTTGCGCCAGTGGCTCCGTCCCAAGAATCAAAATGGGCAGAAAGGATGACATATTCATTGGGTAATTCAGTGCCTGGGATGGTTGCGATGGTATTAAAAGTGGGTACGGTCCCTAATTCCTTGGACTCGGCCATCACTTTAATAATGGGTTGTTCTCCGTGTTCCACCATACGGTACAAAAGACCATAATCTTCCAGGGAAAGATCCACAACCGGAATCTTCTTGGTGTTCGCGCCGAATATTTTATTGGCGCCAAAACCTTCTGACCAACGGGATTGGAGAATTCCGATTGCCCCTGCTGCCTCCAAGGCAGCATTGATATTTCTAGTGGTATAACCTGTTTTTTTATAGCGCTCTCTCCAAGCTTCATTTAGGGCATTCCTGTCTTGCTTCATTTTTTCAAAGGACTCCTCAGTAGCATACTCCTTCCAATTATAATCTGGTCTACCGGTAGGCTCCATCATGGAGACCATTACAAATTTGCCCTTCACATTGGGCAACCATTTTTGGAAGGCCAAAGAGTCGGCTACATCTGGGATAATGATCATACCTGCGGTAAGTCCTTTTTTAGGGGTACTTGGGCTCCAGGCCAATTGCATGCCGCTTAGGCTCACTACCCTTGGGGAAACAAGATCCACGTGTGTAATTCCACGTTCCCATCCGCGCCATTGTCCCCATTTTTCATTTTCTGCGGCAATGCCCCACTTGGCGTATTTTTGAACGGCCCAGTCATGGGCTTTTTTCATTTGTGGGGTACCCACCAGACGAGGGCCGATGACATCCATAAGTTCATGGGCCAAAGGTTCCAATTGAGAATTTTCATTGGCCTCCTTTACAATTTTATCAACAATTTCTTGTGTGGTCTGGGCAAAGGCGATAATGCCCTGTAGCATAAAAAGCACTACTAGGAATGGTAAACTTTTTTTCATGGAAATTGGTTTGTTTTGAGTTGAATTCACTAAGATAGTAATTTAGTTATCTAGATAAAAAAGATAAATCTCTATGGATTTTTAAGTAGGGTTTTTTCATTGTTGGTTGTTATACTAATAGAAGCACAATATTAATAAAGAAGAATTTTAATTTTTTGATATGAAAAAGATACAGACGTTACTTGCCATAGGATTGTTCATAGGTTCATTTTCTGCATTTGCACAGAATGAACAAGTGAGTGAAGAACAAAAAATGTCCTATTATGAGCAAAGGGCTCAACAGGATGCCAAGTATGAACAAGAATTGAGAGCGGAGAATGAAGAAGAGGCCGAAGAATTTTGGGAAGACCAACAGGCCTATGAGAAAAATTTAAAGAAAAGGGATAAAAAGGCCTATAAGGCTTATATGAAAGGCAAAAGGGATGCCTATGAAGAGCATGCCGAGCATTGCCACCACCATCACCATAGTGCACACTTCTACTATTATGCCGACCATTATTATAGTTCCCCGAGGTATTATAGGAGTTCCCCCAGAAGGAGTACTATAAGCACCGGAGTAAGAGTTGGTGCACCAAGAGTGCGATTGGGAATTGGATTGTAAAGAAAAAGAAAAGAAGAAAAAACACCGCCATTTGGCGGTGTTTTTGTTTTTATTAGTCCCGTTCTTTTTATAGAACGATTCAAGGGCAGACCTTGCTTCTCTTGCCTTTTGATTTTTAATATAATAAATCCTTTGCTGTTGATACCTATTGGCTCAATAGCTTTAAAATCTTAAGGTAACCCCTAAGGTGCCGGGGCCAAAATTAAGATCCCAACTCATATCCTTGGATTGGTCATTGTATTTTTCATCGTATTTAGAATCTAAATAACGGTCAATGGATTCCACGGTAAAAATACTGATGGCCACACTTATGGCCACATCGCTGAGCCAATGTTGTCCGTCCCAGATCCTCGACATTCCGGGGATGAGGCCACCCAAGTAAATCGCACTCTTTATCCAAGGGCTCTTAAATTGCTTGGCAATGGCATAGGCGTTGGTAAAGGCCAAAATGGTATGGCCCGACGGGAAGGAGTGGAAATTTCTACTTGGATTAAAAGGATCAAAAGTGTCCTTGCCCAAATCAGCTACAGGACGTGCTCTCCCTACTACAGATTTTAATACTTGTTGCAATAGCCCTGAAGAGGATGCGGAAGCGATCAACAAAACCCCTGTCCTTCTCAATTTTTCATTTTTTAGGGCCAATCCCGTGAGGTAAACCCCTGCTGTTGCTATGTAGTTGTTTTCCGGATTGCCGTATAATGACCCATATTCCCTTAAAAATTTTGGTACACTGGTCTGTTGCTTTCTAATAAATCTTGAGGTATCGTCATCAATCAGATAGAGAACCCCTGTACCTGCAACTACTTCCCCAAAGTTGAGCCATTGTTTCCCCTGCCAATGAAGTGGCCTGGAATATGAATAGCCCATACTTTTAAAGATATTGCCCATATCGTAAGTGAACATGTTCCATCTCTTTTCATCGGGGGTGGAGGTATCCATTTCATGTCCCATGACCTGCAAGGAGCATAGAAATAAGATTAAAATATAAATATTCTTCATAGTCAAAAGCTTCTTTTTAGT
>JBFIGS010000340.1:0-2780 GCA_041602195.1 Sediminicola sp.
ATAAAGGGAATTTTAGCTGCTTTAGCTTCTTTGGATATGGCAGTCAGGTCCAAAACATCCAATTTAGGATTCCCGAGAGACTCCACAAAAATGGCCCTGGTATTGTCTTTAACCGCCTTGCCAAAATTTGTGGGATCAGAAGGGTCTACAAAAGTAGTTGTGATCCCCAGTCTTGGAAGTGTAACGTTCAATAAATTGTAAGTACCCCCATATAAACTATTGGAAGCTACAATATGGTCGCCCGCTTTTAATAAAACCAATAAGGTCGTAGAAATAGCCGCTGTTCCGGAAGCTGTCACCACGGATGCTATTCCGCCTTCCAAAACAGCCAATCGCTGCTCTAAAATATCATTGGTGGGATTATTGATCCTGGTGTATATGTTCCCAGGCTCCGCCAAAGCAAAAAGATTGGCTGCATGGTCCGAGTCCTTAAATACAAAGGCCGTACTCTGATAGATAGGCACTGCTCTAGTTCCTCCGTTGGCAGCCACGTCGTGGCCAGCATGCAATGCGTTTGTTGAAAATTTTTGATCACTCATGATTTTTGTTTTTTAATTGTTAAAACTGAATAAATTAAAAAAGCCAAACCCTGATCCGCGGACAATGCGAATAGGTAAAATCAAAAAAGTTAAAAAGAAAAGACAGTTGCCGTGGGCAACCTGTTTTTGTTATCTGTCCCAAATAAATTGGGCAGAATTTAGCACCTTCATTGCTATTGGAGCAAAGGGTTGCTAAGGCTTCATAGGGTCTAATCCCTCCGCCTTTCTTGATAACTATTCAATACGTGTTTGAACTTTAGGTCTACAAATATAGGTTCGGAAAATTTAAATTTCCTAATCTTTTCAATAAAATTACAATTGGAAGGCCTCTTTTACCTTATCTATGGCATCCAATTTTTCCCAGGTAAACAATTCCACTTCCTTTTCGATCCGACCATTATAGGGCGATTCAAAAACTTTGTTTACCATTTGTGGCTCTTTGCCCATGTGGCCATAAGCCGCTGTTTCAAAATAGATGGGATTGCGCAGTTTTAAACGCTCTTCGATGGCAAAAGGCCTCATGTCGAACAATTCTGCTACTTTCTTAGCTATCTCCCCATCGCTTAAATTCACTTTTGAGGTACCATAGGTATCTACATAAATGGACGTTGGCTTAACCACCCCGATGGCATAACTTACCTGTACCAAGATTTCATCGGCAACTCCTGCCGCTACCAAATTCTTTGCCGCATGACGGGCAGCGTAGGCTGCACTTCTATCTACCTTACTTGGATCCTTTCCACTGAAGGCACCACCTCCATGTGCACCTTTCCCTCCATAGGTATCCACAATAATCTTTCTTCCGGTTAGTCCGGTATCACCATGTGGCCCACCGACAACAAATTTACCGGTTGGGTTGATGTGGTAGTTAATATCATCATCGAACAATACTTGTAACGACTCATGTAATTGAGACTTTACCTTTGGAATGAGGATAGAAATAATATCCTTTTTTATTTTTTCCAACATTTTATCATCATCCGCATCAAATTGATCGTGTTGGGTAGAAACTACAATGGTATCTATACGTTGGGGTACATTTTCATTTGAATATTCTATGGTTACCTGCGCCTTTGCATCAGGTCTTAGATAAGTGATTTCTTTATTTTCCCTTCTCATCAAAGCCAGTTCCTGGAGGATTTTATGGGAAATATCCAATGCCAAAGGCATATAATTCTCGGTTTCTTTGGTGGCATACCCAAACATCATTCCCTGGTCACCTGCCCCCTGCTCTTCTTTTGTACCTCTATCAACACCTTGATTGATATCCTTGGATTGTTCATGTATCAAGGAAATAACCCCACAGGAATCCCCACTAAATTGGTATTCCCCTTTAGTGTAACCTATTTTATTGATGACATCCCTTGCTATTTGCTGTAAATCCAAATAGGTATGGCTCTTGACCTCCCCGGCAAGAATTACTTGGCCTGTGGTAACCAAAGTCTCACAAGCTACTTTACTTTCTGAGTCGAAGGCCAAAAAATTGTCCAACAACGCATCGCTTATTTGATCTGCTATTTTATCTGGGTGTCCCTCACTTACCGATTCCGAGGTGAATAAATACGCCATAACTTTCAATCATTTTAAATTGAGTACCCGATTTGACGTAATGTGGTAAAGAAGTTTACTTACTGAAAGAACTTCAGTAGGAACTGCTTTAGCATTTTAAGAATCCGGAACAATTCCGGAACTCGAGGTTGCAATCAGTCAAATCCTTCCTCTTCAAATTGTCGGGCAAAAGTAGGAGAATTCAAATTGCCCGCAAAATCTTTAACAACAAATTACACAAGGTTGGATATTTAAAGTTTATTTGGTAACTAAACTATTATTCAAAACTCCAAATGAAATGCTAAACTGCTCCTAGATATGGAAATAAGTATCCAGTAAACATTCCCATTTTTTTCATCGTATATTCTATTAAAGATTTTCACTTCATAACGATATCGTGTATCTTGTGGCCCCCTATCAATTTGAGTAAATAGGTTACATTGAGCACTAATCACAAACAAATAAGACTATGCATATCGCAGTTGCTGGAAATATAGGAGCAGGAAAAACTACCCTGACCAGATTACTGGCCAAACATTACAAATGGGAGGCCCATTTTGAGGATGTGGTTGACAATCCCTATTTGGACGATTTTTATAATCAAATGGAACGATGGAGTTTTAACCTACAGATCTACTTCCTCAATAGCCGTTTCCGACAAATTTTACAAATCCGCGAAAGTGGCAAGAGTAT
>JBFIGS010000341.1:0-2739 GCA_041602195.1 Sediminicola sp.
CCAAACGAGGATGATGCCCTAGAAGGTGCAAGACATATAATCTCTGAGTGGATCAATGAACGACTGGACATTAGAAACCAAATCAGAAATCAGCTGGAGAAATTTGCTCAGATCACCACCAAAGTGATCGGCACAAAGAAAGATGATGAAAAGGCACAAAAGTATCGGGATTATTTTGATTGGAGCGAATCCCTAAGCAGATGTCCATCGCATCGACTTTTGGCCATTCTAAGGGCTGAAAACGAGGGATTTATCAGGGTGAAAATTGAAATTGATGACGACAAGGCCATCTCTAAAATAGAGGACCGAATCCTCAAATCGAACAACTCCTGTTCGGAACAAATTAAATTGGCGGTACAAGATGCTTACAAGCGACTTCTAGTGCCTTCCCTTTCCAATGAAACCCTAAAATTGGCCAAAGAAAAAGCAGACGAAGCGGCTATTAGTGTTTTCTCCAAAAACCTAAAACAACTTTTGCTGGGCTCTCCCCTAGGGGAAAAAAGGATCTTGGCCATTGACCCAGGATTTAGAACAGGCTGCAAAGTGGTTTGCCTAAGTGCCCAGGGGGATCTGGAGCACAATGAGACCATCTACCCACATGCCCCTCAAAATGACACCTCTGGGGCCATTAAAAAGATTAGCTCCTTGACCGATGCTTATAAGATCGAGGCCATTGCTATTGGCAATGGAACCGCCTCAAGAGAAACGGAGCAGCTCATCAAACGCATCCAATTTAAAAATCCCATAGAAGTCTTTGTGGTCAGTGAGGCAGGAGCTTCTATCTATTCGGCTTCCAAAATTGCCCGGGATGAATTTCCCAACTATGATGTTACCGTTAGGGGCGCGGTCTCAATAGGGAGGCGCCTTGCAGATCCTTTGGCCGAACTGGTAAAGATAGATGCCAAGTCTATAGGTGTGGGACAGTACCAGCACGATGTGGACCAAACCAAACTTAAAAATTCCCTGGATACCGTTGTGGAAAGCTGCGTGAATTTTGTGGGGGTGAACATCAATACCGCCAGCACGTCCTTGTTGAGCTATGTATCCGGGATTGGACCAAAACTCGCAGAAAATATTGTGGCCTATAGAAATGAAAATGGACCGTTCCCGAGTAGGGCAGCTATAAAAAAGGTGCCGCGATTGGGGGAAAAGGCCTTTGAACAGGGAGCCGCCTTCTTGCGCATCAAAAACGCAAAAAATCCTTTGGATGATTCCGCCGTGCATCCAGAGAGTTATACCATTGTACAACAAATGACCAAGGACAAGGGGGTTGCCATATCAGACCTCATCGGCAACAAAAAAGAACTACAGACCATAGACTTAAAAGCCTATACAACGGACACCATAGGCTTGCCCACCCTTAAAGACATCATCCAAGAACTGGAAAAGCCTGGGTTGGACCTTCGTGAAAAGGCCAAGGTATTTACCTTCAACCAAAATATAAAAACCATTACCGATGTAAGGGAAGGACAGTTATTACCGGGAATCGTTAATAATATTACCAACTTTGGCTGCTTCGTGGATATAGGGATCAAAGAAAGTGGCCTTATCCATATCTCCAACTTATCCGATACCTTTGTGAAAGATGTCAACGAACACGTGAGTCTTCACCAACAGGTGATCGTAAAGGTATTGGAGGTAGATGTCCCTCGTAAAAGAATACAATTGGCATTGTACAAATAACTATTGAAGCATTCCTTCGTTCCACCATATGTTTAAAATAGCACATCATCCCATTTATACCCATCCCCTTCCAAAAGGGCATCGGTTCCCTATGGAGAAATATGAGCTTCTGCCCCAACAATTGATTCTGGAAGGCACCTGTTCCCCTTCAGATTTCTTTGAACCCGATATTCCCAATGACAAATATATAGTTGCCGTTCATGACCCCGATTATTTCTATGACCTGCTCAATATGAAGATCCCTCCAAGGGAAGCAAGGAAAATAGGGTTTCCGTTGAATGAAGATCTTGTGTTACGGGAACAGATCATAGCAGATGGAACCATGAAGGGAAGTGAGTATGCCATGGAGCATGGTATTGCCATGAATATTGCTGGAGGAACACATCACGCCTATACGGATCGCGGAGAAGCGTTTTGTATGCTCAACGATCAGGCTATCGGTGCCCGCTATCTGCAGGCCAAGGGTCTGGCAAAAAAAATATTGATTGTGGACCTGGATGTGCACCAAGGGAATGGCACCGCAGAAATTTTCAAGGATGACCCATCGGTCTTTACCTTTTCCATGCACGGGGAAGGAAACTATCCGTTTCGCAAAGAAAAATCCGACTTGGATATCGCCCTTAAGAAAGGAATTAAGGACAAGGAATATTTAACTATAGTAAAGGACATCCTACCCCAATTGATCAAGGATGTTAAACCCGATTTTATCTTTTACCTGTGTGGGGTTGATATTCTTGAAACGGACAAATTGGGCACCTTGGCACTTACTGTGGAGGGGTGTAAAAAACGGGACCAATTTGTTTTGGAGACCTGTAAAAAAAACCAGATCCCTGTACAGTGTTCCATGGGAGGTGGCTATTCTCCCGAACTTAAAACTATTATTGAAGCCCATTCCAATACCTTTCGTGTGGCAAAAGAACTGTACTTTTGAACTAAAAAGAAGCTTTTGACTATGAAGAATATTTATATTTTAATCTTATTTCTATGCTCCTTGCAGGTAATGGGACAAGAAATGGATACCTCCACCCCCGATGAAAAGAGATGGAACATGTTCAC
>JBFIGS010000342.1:0-2717 GCA_041602195.1 Sediminicola sp.
TGGGACGAGTGCCGTTGATTTATTACCGAAGCTAGGTATTTCATTATCAGAGGATTTACATCATTAATATTTGTACCTTTAAATACCTTGGATCTTGCCGGAATACGTTTAAATGAATGGAAAAAGCTATTCTAAAATTGATATGTATCACGGTATTGGCCATTGGAAGCAACGCGCTCACCCATGCGCAGATCTTTGATTTTAACAAAGAACATCCTTACCAACAAATTTTTGTAGCAACGGATAATTTCGGGAGTTCCTACCTCAATATTCTGGAGGAAGGACTTACATCCATTGCCAACGATACGGTAAAGCTGAAGGTAATTAACGATCTGGCGTATTATTGGCACACCCGCAACCTAAACACAGCTTTGGAATTTAGCGAAAAGGGCATCTTGCTTGCAAAAGGGTTGGGGAATACCCTTTGGGAAGGAAGGTTACAGATGACCCAAGGGGCTATTTTGCTTAGAATGGAGCGTTTGAATATGGCGGAACAACTACTTCAGGAGGCAAAATCCAAGGTAAAAAAAGAAGACCTCCCCTTTTTAAACACCCAACTTGGATATGTTTTTGAGCGTAGGGGAGATTTGGGGAAGGCGGCGGAATTTGCCATGGTAACGATGAACCTTGGAGAAGCTTTAAATGACAAATGGGCCATTGCCCAGGCCTACAGTGACTTGAGCAACATATTTTGGAAACAATCAAAATTTAAGATTGGATTACAACACGGCCTTAAATCGGTTCGTCTATTCAAGGAAAGGGGAATCAATGATCTCGATTATGGTTTTGCCCTTTATGTGGTTGGAAACAACTATTTGGGGACAGCAAACTATGAAAGGGCTTTGGAATATTATAAGCAATCCAACGTGATTGGTGAACGCTATGGTTTTTATAACAACCTGGCAGATGTCTATATTTCCCTGATAGATCTTTATGCCTTCATGGGGAGATTCGATGAAGCAGATAGGGCGGGCAGTTCGGCCATTAAATACTCAAAGCTTTTGGACAATCAGTTTTTATTGATGCGTTCATGGCTATCTCTTGGTAAACTTCAAATATTGGAGGGTAAATATATCTCGGCTATTGATAGTTTGGAACGATGTTTAGTTATTGCAACAGATGAATTTGGAGATAATTTCTATCTCAGCCAGGCTTATGAGGCACTGGGCAGGGCGTATGCCGGAAACCACAATTACCAAAAGGCATATGAAGCTTTTGAGCAATATGACAAACTAGAAAAGGAGATTTTTACCGCTGAGGCCGATCAACGAATTTCCCTGCTCCAAACACAATACGATGTGGCCCAAAAGGAAAATACAATTCAATTACAGGAAACTAGATTGATCCAACAAAACATCAGACAGATATTTATGACCATTACCATTATCCTTTTTATGATGTTTTTGGCGATGGGCTATGTGGCATTCAAAAATAACCGCAAAAAAAATAAAAGGCTGGAAGAACAAAATTTAGAAAAGGAGTATCTGTTAAAAGAAGTGCATCACAGGGTCAAAAACAATTTGGAGATTATATCCAGTCTCTTGGCGCTTCAAGCTTCACAATTAAAGAACAATAACCTATCCTCTGCTATGCAAGAGATACAGAATAGGGTATATTCCATGAGCATGATCCACAAGCGGTTATACCAAGATAGAAATTTAGCTGCTATTGATATGTACGATTATTTTAAAGATCTCGGAACCCATGTACTGGATTCGTTCGGAGCTGAAAAAAGGATCCAAATCATCTATGGAATTAAAAACATAGAACTAGATATGGACACAGCAGTACCCATTGGCCTCATCGTGAATGAATTGTTGACCAATAGTTTAAAATATGCATTTCCAAACAACAGAAATGGCACAATAGAATTGATCATGGAGCATGAATATAGCGGTCTAATGGTTTTGAGCGTAGCAGATGACGGGGTGGGCCAGAAACAAGAAGAGCATCTAAAAAACAAAGGATTTGGAAAGCAAATGGTCGACTTGCTTGTTCATCAATTAGATGGACAACTTACCTACGAAAATACCAAAGGAATAAAGGCCACCCTAAAATTTAAGTGGCAACACCCTTAGATGGTCTGAAGCCGTTCCATAAAATTTTTCCGGTATGCTTTGCTCAACGGCACTGCTTTTTTGGCAATGACCACATGGGTATTGCCTACTTCGTCTACCTGGGACAGATTGATGACGTACGATCTGTGAATACGCATAAAGTGTTCTTGTGGTAGTTTTTTATCCAGGTCCTTTAAGGTAACGACCAATAAAAAGGATTTATCACAGCAATAGATCCTGGAATAGTTTCTTTCGGCTTCAATATACTGGATGTCCTTGATTATAATTTTCACCATTTTTTCATGATGCCTCACAAAAATACGGTCTTCCAAGACAATCGTTGAACTAGCGGGTTTTGGCAAAGAAGGATCTGCATATATATCGCGCAGACTGTTTTCGGCAGTCAGCTCTATGGCGTGTTGTAAATCTAATTTTTTAAAGGGTTTGGAGATGAAGGCGTGCGGATGGGTTTCTTTTGCTCTATTGAAATGCGCATCATCCGTATTGGCTGTAAGAAAGATGATAGGCAGCTTATATAGCTCCTTAATTTTTGCCGCCGTTTCAATGCCGTCCAAGTCGCCTTTTAACTGAATATCCAGTAAAACAATATCTGCCGAATGTTCTTTTAAGTGAGCTAAAGCTTCCTCTCCCCTAGGGAAA
>JBFIGS010000343.1:0-2693 GCA_041602195.1 Sediminicola sp.
GTACGGACCGCCGGCTCCAAATTTTTCTGGGACAAGAACATCCCCTTCTACCTTGGGCCGCCCATCAACAATATCAATATCCGTTCCCCAGTGATGTCTACTGGTTCCTGGGATAGTAGAGTATTCAATGATCTTATCAATAGCGTTCAAGGGTTTTAGGCCATCTTCTTCCGTATATTGAAGGAATTTACGTTCCCAAATTGCTGTTTGCCTGTCAAAACTGCGGTAGCTGGAAACTACTTTGATGTCCACACCTTCGCTATAAGCAGCTTTTTTCATTTCCAAGAAAGCATCATGTGCCTCTTTTCTTAGGTTGATGCCTTTCCCATAAAGTGGAATTTTTGCTTTTCCCATAAGTTCAAGGATAGAATACTCTGTTTCCTGTGAAATCATTAGGGTGGGCATTACGGCCAAGGCCAAACCTGAAGCACTACTTTTTTTTATAAATGATCTTCTTTGCATACTGTGGGTCTAATTAAACGTATGGAACCTCTTGGTTCTTATTGTACTCATAACAAAAAGGTTGCCAAATATTATTTGCTCCAGTAAAGAAGCGCCAAAAATTTGAATGCACACCGTTTGTTTCAAAGTTAAGAAGTATTTTGAAACTATGGATACGGAAAGTGTTTACGTGCTTAGTAAAAGATTGCAGATAGTCCTAGATTGCTTTAGAAAGCCTTGTAAAATTAAGCTTTTAAAGATGTATTATTCGGTAATATATAGATAGCCCTGATGTTTCTGTTGAATGTCCTTTAATGTTAGGATATAGAAATATATTCCTGAAGAGAGACCTGAATTTCTTTTGAATGTCATATTTCTATTGGATTCTCCGTTAAACTCATTATTGTAGTTGGCTTTGTAATAAACCATTACGCCATACCTATTAAAAATCTGGATGGAATTATTCGGAGATAAATCTAATCCCTCGATTACTAAGAATTCATTTTTCCCATCACCGTTTGGACTGATGTAATAGTTGTCTAGTTCTAATGTGGAAAAAGTCTCATAAAGATCATTGTTGCCACCTAAAGTGATCATTTCATAATCATTTGGGAAGAAATCATTGGATGTTATTGAGCCCGATATTAAGTCACCAGCGACCAAGCTATTTCCTAAGTTGACCCATTGTTCTTCTTTTTTGCTCCAACCTACAACCCTAAGGTCTTTGGGAGTATCTCCCAATAGTATTACATTACTGTTCTCGTCCCATGTAAGTGTTACTTTAGAGGAAATACTTCCCTCCAGTTTCCAAAACTCATATGTACTAACACCTAAAATTCCTTCACCCCTAATTTCAGTGTTGTAACTTTTATTTAACGTTGTCGGCTCATTTGGGTCTTCATAAAAATATGCGCATTTGACAATGGGATTGACCATAGTTGATTCTATGGTCAGTGGTCTTAACCTATTGTCATCTCCAACTGGGAAGGTGAAATAGTCTTTATTTTGTATCGTACTATAACCATCTATTTTGGTGGTGTTGCCTTCACCTGAGTAAAATGAATTGTATTTATAATCCATATGGATATCGGTTTGATCTCTAGGTGTATAAATGGAACCTGCAATAAAGTTACTGTTGTTGGTAACTGCAATGGAGGTCTCAAGATATAGTCCTTGATCAGCCGTTATTTCCAAATCATTGAAGATAGGGGAGAAGGCTCCAGAAATAGTTAATGGTGCTACTTCATTATAAAATCCAACTAGGCCTTCGTTTTTGTCAAAGGAGCCATCATTTATGACATCCATATGAAAGCCAACCATGGCCGTACCATGAATTTGGATATTTCCATAGTTATGAACAGCACTTTGGCCAAAGAAGACTTGGGTAAAGCCAATAAATAGGATTAATATGTAGGTTTTATAATTCATTAAATTTCTGTATCCAAAAATTATAATATGTTATTAGGGCTTGTTAATTAGTTGCCAGCTTACGCCATCACTTTGTATCCAATACACCTTTCCCTTGTCCAAGTTGGTTGTTAACTTGCCCTGATCATCATAAAATGGAACATTGGTAAAATTTCTGTCCGTTGTTTTCAGTACGTATAGTCTACCCGGTACAGTGCTTGCATCTGGGAATGTTATCGTCTCATCCCTTGTGTCCAATATTACAGTAAAATCGGTATCACTTAATACAGTTCCGGTCGAAGCACGCCTTATTGATCTTGTAAAGGAAGTTGTAGAGGCATCAGTTCCAGCGGGCCCTTGAGCGCCTGTATCACCCTTAGGTCCTTGTGGACCCTGTGGTCCAACGTCACCTTTGTCACCTTTATCACCTTTATCACCTTTAGCACCGTCGAGGCCATTGGTTCCATTAGCTCCTGCTGGTCCCTGAGGTCCAATTGCACCGTCAACACCATCAGTTCCATTTGTTCCATCGGTTCCAGGTATTCCCTGAGGCCCTTGTGGTCCAACTGCACCGTCGTTTCCATTAGCACCTGCTGGTCCTTCCGGTCCGGCTACACCCTGTGGTCCAACGTCACCTTGAGGTCCTTGAGCACCAGTTGCCCCTATATCTCCTTTGGCGCCAACTGCGCCGTCAGCTCCGGCTGGTCCTTGTGGACCAACAGCACCGTCGTTTCCATCGATACCATTTGTTCCCGCAGGTCCCTGAGCACCATCTGCACCTATTGGTCCTTGAGCGCCTGTTGCCCCTGTATCTCCTTTGGCACCTGCTGCTCCTTGCGGTCCAA
>JBFIGS010000344.1:0-2673 GCA_041602195.1 Sediminicola sp.
AGCCCAAAGATGTACGGATAGATTTTTTCTGTTCTTCGGGACCAGGAGGTCAGTCGGTGAACACTACCTATTCTGCGGTGCGTTTAACCCACCTTCCCACAGGTTTGGTGGCACAATGCCAAGATCAGAAATCACAACATAAGAATAAAGATAAGGCCTTTAGGGTATTGCGTTCCCGTCTTTATGATATGGAATTGGCTAAAAAACAGGAGGCAGATGCCGCCAAAAGAAATTCCCAGGTGAGTAGTGGTGACCGTTCCGCAAAGATTAGGACTTATAATTATTCTCAAGGAAGGGTAACCGATCATAGAATTGGTCTTACCCTTTATGATTTGTCCAATATTGTGAACGGTGATATACAGCGCATCATTGATGAATTAAGCTTGGTGGAGAACACTGAGAAACTAAAGGAAGCATCTGAAATATTTTAAAGCATAATTAGCCAACTGGGAACAGTTGGCTTTTTTTATTACGATTAAACAGTACCATGACCAATAAGCAGTTAATAGACCAAATACGCATAAAACAATCCTTCCTTTGTATAGGATTGGATGTTGACATCAACAAAATCCCCAAACATTTGTTATTGGAGGAAGATCCAATTTTCGCCTTTAACAAGGCCATTATTGATGCTACCAACCATTTATGTGTGGCTTATAAGCCCAATATTGCATTTTATGAGGCTCATGGACTAAAGGGGTGGAAATCCTTGGAGAAGACCATACAGTACCTTAATACACATTATCCAGAACAATTTACCATTGCCGACGCCAAGAGGGGGGATATCGGAAATACTTCTTCCATGTACGCCAAGGCGTTTTTTGAAGATTTAGGATTTGATTCTGTAACTATTGCGCCCTATATGGGTAAGGATTCAGTGGAGCCGTTCTTGGTATTTGAGGATAAACATACCATCTTATTGGCATTGACCTCAAATGAAGGTGCTTATGATTTTCAGACCCAAATTGTGGATGGGATGGAACTCTACAAGAAAGTGCTGACCACTTCCAAAACGTATAAAAACGCCAAGAACCTTATGTATGTTGTTGGTGCGACCAAAGCCACCTTCTTAACGGATATTAGAAAGATAATTCCCGATAGCTTTTTGTTGGTACCTGGGGTTGGAGCCCAGGGAGGAAGCTTAAGTGAAGTCTGTAAATATGGAATGACAAAGGATGTGGGACTTTTGGTAAATTCTTCCCGAGGTATTATCTACGCTTCTACAGGCTCTGATTTTGCTGAGGTAGCAAGAGTCAAGGCCGAAGAGCTACAAGAGCAAATGGCTGCCGAGTTGAAGAAAGTGTAATCCAAGTACAGCCTACAACAATCCTTTGAGCATCTTATTTATTTTTGCTGCTTTCCCCTCAAAAAAATCACCCAGTTTGGCATCCGAATGTTTAATTTGTGAGGCTTTTTCCATAAAGAGGGCATACTGGTATTCCAGAAAGCTGATAGCATCGTTACTCTTTGTGATTGGGGTGGTGGACCCTACTTTGCAATATTGATTTTCCATCGGTATTTTTCTTTCAAAGATAAGAGCTAATTGAGAAAGTCTTCTGTTAAGAAATTGTTATATATCTAAAAATCAGGTAGGTTGTCCAATAGTTTGTTTTTTATTGTCTCTATGTGTTTTAAATGAGCCCTTTGGATAATTGCCAATGACTCTAAGATTATCCCCTAAAATGAGGCATGAAGCAGTAGTTAAAGGATTTTAATTTACTTTTATAAAAAATTTCGTTTGCTAAACTATACCACTTACCTACATGCCACATCCGATAAATGGGTCACCTTTGTCCACGGCGCAGGCGGCAGTTCTTCTATTTGGTACAAACAAGTAAGGGAGTTCAAAGATCATTTCAACGTTCTTTTATTGGACCTAAGGGGTCATGGGGATTCTAAACCCCATCTTAAGGATGCATTTAATGATAAATATACTTTTGATTCCATAACCAAGGATATAGTAGAAGTCATAGAACATGAGGAAATAAAAACCTCTCATTTCGTGGGCATTTCATTGGGCACTATTTTAATACGGAATCTTGCGGAAAATTATCCAGATAGGGTAGAGAGCATGATCATGGGAGGGGCCATCATGAAACTAAATTTTAGATCCCAGGTCTTGATGCGTACTGGAGTGGTCTTAAAATCTGTGGTACCCTATATTTGGTTGTACAAGTTCTTCGCTTTTGTGATTATGCCCAACAAAAACCATAAGGAGTCGAGGTCCCTATTTGTAAGGGAAGCAAAAAAGCTATATCAAAAGGAGTTTATAAGATGGTTCAAGCTCACCGCCGAAATCAATCCGCTACTTCGATTTTTCAGGAGTATGGAAATCGGCATTCCAACGCTATACGTAATGGGGGAGGAAGATTATCTTTTCTTGCCCACCATCCGAAAAATTGTGGATAGTCATAAAACTTCAGAACTTATTGTGGTTCAGAATTGTGGTCATGTTGTTAATATTGAACAGCCCAAATTTTTTAACGATACCGTTATTGGATATTTATCAAGTAAATAAGGCATTGTAAAAATTTGTATTTAAAATATATAAAAAGAAAAAGGTCGACCAATTGGTCGACCTTTTTTTATGATAGTTAACTTGATATCCTTAGTTAACGTCCCAGAACAATGGAGTGTATAGATCATCACCACCAATAGCTGCAGCTGCTGCCT
>JBFIGS010000345.1:0-2612 GCA_041602195.1 Sediminicola sp.
TCTTCTCCAAAATCAATTGTTCCACAAATTTTGGAAAATTATGATAGATTGTCCAAAGGGGAGCAGTTGATGAACGTAGTATCTATCTCCAAAGGATATTAAATTTTCATATTTCCCCAATTTAAATTTCTTTAAAGGGCAAAAAACTGCTAATTTTGAAAGGTTCCCTCAACATCAAAAAGTTAAATCCCAAAAACCATTGAATCCTATTGGAGATTAAAAAAGAACAAGCGGAAAAGACCCTATATGATTATCAACTAGAGGATCTGAACACCATTTTTAAACAGTTGGAAGAATCTCCCAACGGGTCCAATTTGTTGTACCAATTACCCACTGGAGGAGGTAAAACTGTGGTTTTTTCAGAAATTGCCAAAAGATACATTAGGGAAACCCAAAAAAAAGTGGTGGTATTGACCCACCGTATAGAGCTAAGTTCACAAACGTCTAAAATGCTGAAGGGTTTTGGAGTAAAAAACAAAATCATCAATAGCGACGTCAAGGAACTTATTGACCAGGATGAGTATATGTGCTTTGTGGCCATGGTGGAGACTTTGAACAATCGACTTCAAGAGGAAAAGGTTGAGATAAAGAACATTGGTCTTGTAATTATTGATGAAGCACATTACAATTCATTTAGAAAACTGTTCAAATACTTTAAACATTCTACGATCCTTGGGGTAACAGCAACTCCTTTGAGTTCCAATATTAAGCTACCCATGAAGGACAATTATCAAAAATTGATCATGGGAGAGTCAATCAGTAATCTGATCGAAAAAAAGTTTTTGGCCCGTGCCAATATGTATAACAGGGATGTGAGTCTTAAAACCTTGAAATTGGGAATCCATGGGGACTATACCGTAAAATCTTCCGACGAGCTTTACGGTAATTTAAGTATGCAGAGCAAACTTTTAGAATCTTATGAAGAGATTGCCAAGGGCACTAAAACCTTGATATTCAATAACGGGATCAATACTTCAAAATATGTATATGAGACCTTTAAAAAAGCAGGATATAAGATACGTCATCTAGACAATAAGAATACCGCTTCTGAGCGGAGGGAGATCTTAAAATGGTTTTCCAATACCCCAGATGCCATATTGACCTCGGTCAGTATATTGACCACAGGTTTTGATGAGCCCAGTGTTGAGACCATAATCCTAAACAGGGCCACCAAATCCCTGACCCTCTATTTCCAAATGATCGGGAGGGGATCTAGGGTATTGCCAAATAAGGATGAATTTACTGTTATTGATCTAGGGAACAATGTGGCCAGGTTTGGTATGTGGGATGCCCCAATGGACTGGAAGGAGATCTTTCATTTCCCAGATTTTTTCCTGGAGAATATTAGAAATGATGAGGATATTGAGCGCGACTTTGTCTATGAGATGCCACAAGATTTAAAGGATAAGTTTTCTAAATCTGAAACGCTCGACTTTGATGTTAAAGAAGAATACAAGAAGGTTTTTGCCCAAGGACTGAAATCCAAGACCGTTTTGGAGAGGAGTATAGAACAACACGCCCAAATTTGTGTGGAAAATAGTGAGGATATTTTTGATGCTCGAATCTTGGCCAAACAGCTAAAGGAGGAGATTGCCTATAGGGTACGCCTTTATTCCTATTGCATCATGAACAACACCAAAAATTACAAAGAGTGGTTGGAGGAAGATTATGAGCGGAAGCTTCGATCGAGGATCTCCAAGAAATTTGCTTCGAAAATGTAACCCATGACCGCTATTTTTGCACCAAAAAAAATATTGATCATCGGTTTTGTCTGGCCCGAACCAAATTCTACTGCTGCGGGATCTAGAATGCTTCAATTATTACATTTTTTCAAAGGCAACAACTATCAGATCACCTTTGCATCAACCGCCCAGGCCTCTGATTTTTCAATGGATTTGAAAGCTCTCGGCGTGCTTAAGAAAAACATACTATTGAACGACTCCGGATTTGATCTGTTCCTTCAAGAATTAAATCCGGACATAGTGCTTTTTGACCGCTTCCTTACTGAAGAGCAATTTGGGTGGCGTGTTGCAAAAAACACCCCAAATGCCTTACGGATTCTGGATACCGAAGATTTACATTCCCTGAGGTCCGTTCGCCTGGAAAGCCAAAAGAATAAAACCACCGCCTCAATTACGGATTGGAAACAGGCCGATATAACCAAAAGGGAAATAGCGAGTATCTACAGAAGTGATCTTTCCTTGATCATTTCAAGTTATGAAATGGACCTCTTGCTAAAAGAAATGAAAATTGATGAAAAGCTTTTGCTTCACCTACCATTTATGTTGGGTACCATAGCGGAAAGTGATAAAATGAAGTGGTTGCCATTTGAAGACAGAGAAGATTTTGTTTGTATAGGCAATGGCAAGCATGCCCCCAACTTAGACGCCGTCCGTTGGTTAAAAAATGAAATATGGCCTTTGGTTCGAAAACAATTGCCCACTGTAAATCTTAAAATTTATGGGGCTTACCTTCCGGAGAGCATACTGCAATTGCATCAACCCAAAGAAGGGTTTTTGGTATTAGGTAGGGCAAACGATGCGAAGGAAGTCCTTGGACAAGCTAGGGTAAGTTTGGCACCATTGCGATTTGGAGCTGGAATAAAAGGAAAA
>JBFIGS010000346.1:0-2611 GCA_041602195.1 Sediminicola sp.
CTACTTTACGAAAGCAAAAGCGATGGGCTTTGACATTACGGTTCATGCCGACCAGTTTTCTACTTCAGGAAGCGCAGTGGCCATAGCCTTTGATGCGGTTAGCGCTGACCATTTGGAAGCGAGTACTACCAAAGAGATAGAAGCTCTGGCGAAAAGCAATGTAATTGCTACGGCCCTCCCTGGAGCATCTTTAGGTTTGGGATGTGCCTTTACCCCTGCCCGTGAACTTTTGGATGCAGGAGGGGCACTAGCGATTGCCAGTGATTGGAATCCCGGCTCTGCCCCTATGGGAGATTTATTGACACAAGCGGCAATTCTGGGAACTTTCCAAAAACTCTCCAATGCAGAGGTATTGGCGGGTATCACTTTTAGAGCGGCTTTGGCCTTGAACTTAAAAGACAGGGGAAAAATGGAAGTGGGCTATTTGGCCGATCTTGTTACTTTTCCCATCCACGATTACAAAGAAATCTTATATCAGCAAGGTTCCATAAAACCAAACAGGGTTTGGAAAAAAGGGAACTTGGTCATGGACAAAAAGAACGATTAAAATGGATTTTAAAGCACAGATACTTAAGGGTATTCCCTCCAAATTGCCAGCAGCCAAAAAAATACCTTCCACCGTGAACAGGGCTCCAAAAAGAAAGGAAATCCTATCATTGGAAGAAAAAAAATTGGCGATACGAAATGCCCTTCGGTATTTCCCGGCGGCATGGCACAAAGTTCTTTCGGTTGAATTTGCACAGGAATTGCAAGACTACGGGCGGATTTACATGCACAGGTTTAAACCCGACTATGAACTCAAGGCAAGAGCCATTCATGATTACCCGGCCAAAACATCCCAAGCAGCGGCTATTATGCTGATGATACAGAACAATCTGGATCCGGCTGTGGCACAACATCCAGAGGAACTGATTACCTATGGGGGCAATGGGGCGGTTTTTCAGAATTGGGCCCAGTATGTATTGACCATGAAATATTTGGCCACCATGACGGAAGAGCAGACCTTACATATCTATTCCGGGCATCCTATGGGATTGTTTCCATCCTCAAAGGAGGCACCGCGCGTAGTGGTAACCAACGGCATGATGATCCCAAACTATTCAAAACCCGATGATTGGGAAAAATATAATGCCTTGGGTGTTACCCAATACGGTCAAATGACGGCAGGCTCTTATATGTACATTGGTCCGCAGGGAATTGTGCACGGCACGGCCATTACGGTGATGAATGCTTTTAGAAAAGTGTTGAATAAAGAAGAAGACTCTACCGGAAAAATATTTTTGACTGCTGGATTGGGAGGTATGAGCGGAGCGCAACCAAAAGCCGGTAATATAGCAGGATGCATCACGGTTTGTGCAGAAATAAATCCGGCCGCAGCTACCAAAAGACACGAACAGGGCTGGGTAGATGAACTTTTGGAAGATCTCGATGAACTGACCAAAAGGGTACAACAAGCCATGCAACAAAAGGAGGTAGTGTCCATTGCATTTATTGGAAACATCGTGGATGTTTGGGAAAAATTCTATGAAGAGGAAGTGTACATACATTTGGGTTCCGACCAAACTTCCCTCCACAATCCATGGTCCGGAGGATATTATCCTGCAGGCTTAAGTTTTGAAGAATCAAATAACTTGATGAGCACTAAACCAGAGGTGTTTAAAGAAAAGGTACAGGAATCATTGAGAAGACAGGTCGCTGCAATAAATAAGCATACGGCCAAAGGAACCTACTTCTTTGACTACGGCAACGCCTTTCTTCTAGAAGCTTCCCGAGCCGGTGCTGATGTAATGGCTGAAAATGAGATCGACTTTAAATATCCTTCCTATGTACAGGATATTTTGGGGCCTATGTGCTTTGATTATGGCTTTGGACCCTTTAGATGGGTGTGTACTTCAGGGGATGCCGCAGATTTAAGAAAGACCGATGCTATTGCTTTACGAGTAATGGAGGGCATTAAAGTCTCTGCCCCATCAGAAATTCAACAACAGATGGCCGATAACATCAAATGGATAAAGGAAGCCGAATCCAATAAACTGGTCGTAGGTTCCCAAGCGAGAATTTTATATGCAGATGCAGAGGGCCGCGCCAAAATTGCAGAAGCGTTCAATAAAGCCATTAAAACAAATGAAATTACTGCCCCCATTGTTCTGGGCAGGGACCACCACGATGTCAGCGGAACCGATTCACCCTTTAGGGAGACCAGTAATATTTATGACGGTAGTAAGTTTACCGCAGATATGGCCATCCATAATGTGATAGGGGATAGTTTTAGGGGAGCCACTTGGGTATCCATCCACAATGGTGGTGGTGTTGGATGGGGAGAAGTTATCAATGGCGGCTTCGGCATGGTACTGGATGGTTCTGAAGAAGCGTCAAGGAAGCTAAAAAATATGTTGTTCTATGATGTGAACAACGGTATTTCCAGAAGAAGTTGGGCCAGAAACAAGGAAGCGCTGTTTGCAATACAACGTGAGATGGACAGGACTCCCAATTTAAAAGTCACGCTTCCCAATCTAGTGGAGGATCAATTGTTGGACGGGTTGTTTTGATTAAAAGAATCTTTATGTATCCTAATTCTAAGTAATTGCTAATATTTTTTGGTATACTTGTC
>JBFIGS010000347.1:0-2610 GCA_041602195.1 Sediminicola sp.
CATTATCGCCCCAAACTCCTCAATATAATAGCTGCAGAGTTCCGTTGAAATTTGCTCGGTGATCTCATCGCATATGGTGTCTGGGTGACCAATACCTTTTCGCTCAGCCATTTCAATGCTGTCATCTACAAGGTTCCCTATGATGATGTTGTTGGTCATTTTAATTTCCCCAGTTGTTTTATTTGCTCAATGCCCCACGTTTATGTTAGTAGGCATTTCTAAAATTTTGTTTCTAGAGATTGTCAGTCTCAATCTTGTTTTTTCTCTCTGGTAAATGGCACAAAGCGTACGGCCATCAGATTTTTGGTCGTGATTTTATTTTTCTTCTTTTTGGCCAATACCAATTGTCGGACCGCATTGTAAGGACCTACAGGAATTATCAGCCTTCCCCCATCCTTCAATTGATCTAGCAAGGGCTGGGGAATTGAATCTGCCCCGGCGGTGACCATAATGGCATCAAAAGGCGCTTTTGCCGGCCAGCCATGATATCCATCGCCCCATTTTACGGTAACATTGGTATAGCCCAACTCCTTTAAACGGTCTTTGGCGGTTGTTGCAAGGTCTTTTAAAATTTCAATGGTATAAACAGAATCGACAATTTTTGCTAGTACCGCTGCCTGATATCCCGAACCTGTACCAATTTCCAAAACCCTATCCCCTGATTTTAGCTGCAGGGCTTCGGTCATAAAGGCTACGATATACGGCTGTGAAATGGTCTGGCCATTGCCAATAGGCAAGGGGCCGTCTATATAGGCGTGCTCCTGCATCTTCTCAGGCACGAACAGATGCCTGGGAACATTCGTCATGGCATAAAGTGTAGCGAAGTCTTTTATACCCCTGGCTTGTAGTTGCGTTTTCACCATTTGCTCCCTTTTGGTCGTGTAGTCTTCTTGGGCAAATCCGATCGAAAAGGCCAAAAATAGGATAACTGAAATCAACTGTTTTGCCTTTGAAACAATTTGCCCCAAGGTTGTTTTACCTTGCTCGTTGCGGTCCATCACCAAAGTATTCCAGATCATAACTTTTCGTGGCTTTACCATCAGTAACTTTTGAATTTATTATTGCGTTTTTCAACCTATAATAGGCACCTGTTATAATAAGAAGTTTAGGCTTCCAGAACTATGATATGCATCATATTGCTCCCTGTTTTACCAATTGAACCCAACAGTGCCATCGTTTACACGCTTTTATGGTTCTTGGCAAATTTGCCCTATTCCAATACTTGAAAGTCCCTAAAATGTCTCTTTCTATTCCACAAAAAGACCCAAGTTGTGGCAAAGCCCTAGGTCACCAAAAAAATCTTTAAGGGCTGCTTGAAGGTATTTGGTTCCTATGCATTATCGCTTTTGTATATCTCTTTTACAGAGACACATGATGTAATCTGGGATTAGAGGCCTAAGCAATAGGAAACAAATTGTTATGTGGTTTTTGGAAAGAAGACTAGCGCTTTTAATAGAAGAACAAGAGAAATTGGCCTGTTATAAAAAGTTAGTAGGGTATGGGATGACTGAGGGAGCTTAATTGGAAGCTACGCCGTTGTTAAAATTATTGAGGGAGGAAGCGAAGGAGTGTCCCACCTCATTGAAAAAATCTTTTGGGAACACCTCGAAGAACATCACAACCAGTAGGGTAATGGCGATCAACATGAGCCCAATACTTATTTTATCTACCACTGTTTTTGTATACGTATCCATAGCCAGGTTTTCGTCTCCCCAAGATAACGAAAATAGGCGAGTTTAACAAATATTTAAGAAAATAGAAGTTCGGAATAATTTTTAACCTCCCCTCCTCATTAAGATCTATGTTTGGTAAAGGGGAATCAAATTATCTGATCAAAAAATACCTTCTTTCAATAGTGTAGGTCTTTATTCTTTTATCAATCCTGGATTTTTGGAAGGTGATGGGGTCTGTTTTTATCCCAAGGACGGTCCTTAATTTAAAGTTGATTTCCTCGATCAGTTTATTTTTAATTTTTGTGTTGTGTGCAAAATTCAGGTTTTTATTCTCTACCAGATCCATAATTTCCTTAGAGTTCACTTCGGTTTTTGAGCGTAATAAGAGGTTTATGGTGGATATTGAATTTTCGTCCAAATCTATCGTTTTGTTCTTAAAGGACAGGCCTTTAATGGTAACTATTATTTTGTTTCTTCCCAGATACCATCTTCTTGTAATAAACAACAAAAAACTAATTCCTAATGCCGAAAAAATCCCTAAAAAGAGCGAAGAGTGTAAGGTGTTGGTATCGTAAAATTCCTGTTCACTGATCAGGTCTCCAAAAAATTCCTCTTCGGGAATAACAGTAAGCTGAAAGTGATTTGCTTGTTGGGGATTCCAAATAAAACAATAAAAAGCTCCCTTAAAATAATAGGAGTTTAGAAGAGCAACTATATTATTATTTATAGATGTCTTTTTATATAATTTTAAGCTATTGTCAATGATATCCACCACATAAATATTATCATCCTTGTCGTTTAGATATATATGTTTATTCCCAAAGGGTATGGATTTATTGAACCGACTTAAATCTATGTTACCATCTCCTAACTCCTGCCAAGAAGCTTCTTTGGTGTTGAATTTAAAAACTTTGTGGCTGGGGTAAAATTGTTCGGG
>JBFIGS010000348.1:0-2609 GCA_041602195.1 Sediminicola sp.
ACCAATCTTCCGGGGTAACCGGAGGGAGACCGGATATGATAGAGACCATTGCCAGGGCGGGGATCGTTACCGGTGCGGATGGTATTTTTATGGAAACCCATTTTGACCCGGCCAATGCCAAAAGTGATGGGGCGAATATGTTGCATTTGGACCATTTGGAAAAATTATTGACGAATTTGGTGGCGATTCGCAAAACTGTCAACAGTTTGAAATAAGAATCATAACCCTATAAATCATAAAAAAGGCCAATGCAGATGCATTGGCCTTTTTCAATTAAAGATGTGCTTATTATTTATTCCTTCCCATCCACGAAATCCTGTAAATAGGAATAACGTTCCGTCAGTTTACCATTTTGGGTCATTCTGGCGCGCAATAGCACCCCATCTTCATCATCATTGAAAAAGGCTGGGATCACATTTTTTAGGAAAGCTTCCCCAAAACCAACGCTGGCATCCCTTGGGAGTTCACAGGGAAGGTTATCCACGGCCATGACGGCAATGGCCTTTTCACTTTTAAAATCTACCTCAGTTTCCGATATCGGGTCATATCCATAGATAGGATCTGCAATGGTAGAAGGTTTTATGGTAGTGGCAACGGGTCCGTCTATATCGCAACTGACATCGGCGACCACTTTAATTTTAAAGCTGGGGTCTTTGGCATCTTCGCGGGTGTATAGATAAGGCGCCCCATCCCCGTAAAAGTGTCCCGCTATATAGAAATCGGTCACCTTGGCAAAGCGCATGAAATTACTTTTGTAGGCCTCTGGGTGGGCAAAAAAATCAGCTTTGTTTCCCCTTACCCCGTCCTTGCGCTTGTTGTAATCGGAAGCATCGATCTGGCAGTAGACAGGTTCTTCGAACTGCTCTTCCAAATAGTCTTCAACCGTTACCTTTTTGAGGCCCATGGCGTCCAACATTTCTTTGGCCCCATTGCCTACCCTTCCCCTACCGGTAAGCAATATTTTGATATTGGGAAGGCTGATATTTTGCAGTTCTACGATCAGGGCTTTCTGGTCCTCCAATTCTTCTGCCTTTGGCAGGTTGAAAAGATCAAATTTTAGGCCGTAGGCCCTTATGCCGTTATAGGCACCCACTATTCCTGCATAACGCCCGAAAGCTACCAGGCGTTGGCCTTTGGTATTGGTGATGACCTCGTGATCGTAGAGCTCTATGTTCCTTTTTAGAACGGCCTGTAACAAATCCCTGTTATAGGGCTGCTTTTTTATGGTATGGGAGAAGAAAAAATATTTTTTATTGGGGATGAGGTCCTTAATGGGAACCTCCTTCACCCCTAGGAGAACATCGCATTCTTCCATTTTTGAAGCTACCTCGAACCCTTTGGTGGTGTATTCCTCATCCTTGAAGATCCTAATGGGCGATGGTTCAACCATAATGGTCGCCTTGGGGTAAATACTTCTTAATTTTACGCATGCTTCTGGTGAAAGTACCACTCTCCTATCGGGAGGATTCTTACGTTCCCTGATGATTCCAAATTTCATAGAAAATTACTATTTATAACTTTAGGAAGATGTTCGGTTGTAAATGTAACATATGACATGTTGACAAGCAAAACTTTTTTTGGAATACTTTTTGAAGTACCTTTGGCGACCGCGTTAGGGATAGAAGCGGTATCTTTTTTGATTTTCTCTCGACTGCGCTCGAGATGACATCAAAAAAATATAGCGGATAGCCCGCCCCTTTAAAGGGGAACGCCCTAAAGAAGTTCATTGATACATATAATACTGGAACCCTGTTCCAACTATTATGGGGCCGACTGGTTTTGACAGCGAGACCAATTGGAATGTAAGCATGCCGAGCGCTGGGCTACAGCTCGTAAAACTCATTTTCCACACTTTTTAATTGGCGAAAATAATTACGCTCTTGCCGCTTAATCCGAATCACAGTAGGATTTAGCCTCGTCCCTACAAGGTAGGGAAGCGAGATGTTTCTGGGAAGCCCTTGTTGACGGCGTCCCTTTCAGAAGCACCATCAAAGTCAACACAAGGGTAGTGAAGCTTCGGCACTATCACCAAAACTTAAGAAGATAAGTGTGTATTAGGCTGTTTTTGGTCAGGTGCACATCGAAAATCAATCAAAAACTACGCATGTAGAAAGCATTGTAATTGCTTGTTTGGACGAGGGTTCGAATCCCTCCGGCTCCACGATTAAGCGCAACTTTGTTGCGGATTAAAACAAACAAAATCCGAGAAGTTTACTTCATCGGATTTTTGCGTTTTAAGACGTTTGTCTTGAAAAGACAAAAAGTTGTATTTACAGGACGGGACCCATTAGGGATATGTAATCCTCCGGCTCCACTTCAAAAAACCACCTACGGGTGGTTTTTTTACTCATAATTTTTTATGTTGATTTTATCGGTATTCGTGAACCTTCTGACGTCGGTTTCGTTGCGCCTCCGGGATTCGAAGGCCAGCGCTGCAGCTCGCTCCGGAGCCTGTCCTGAGCGGAGTCGATGGGCTAAAATGGTCCACCGGACCATTTCTTTACGCACGGCCGTCTCCGGCTCCACAATACTCAAAATTAAAATTACGTTTAGGGATGGTTTTTTCGTTGCGCCTCCGGGATTCGAAGGCCAGCGCTGCAGCTCGCTCC
>JBFIGS010000349.1:0-2574 GCA_041602195.1 Sediminicola sp.
AAAGGTCAGGAGCAATGATATCAACCCAATTTATCATCATCATCTTTATTCACAAAGATTAATTGTAGATGGTATTTTGCCCCATAAAGATTCTGATCTAGCGGTTTCCATTAACCGCTTGGAAATCATTAATTTTTTAATCGGCAGCTACAGGGGGTATTATCTAGACAGAAATGACTATCTCATCCCAATTTCGTTTCAAGTGATGAATGACCTTGGAGAGATTAAACTCAAAATTAATAATACCAATTTTGAGGGTATTGGGAGATTAAATAAAACGGAAAATTATTTGATTTCTGAGTTTAATGAAAAAAATCAAACTTCCTATTCGCAATTTTCTTTACAGGTTCAGCCATTAGAAAAAGACTTATTCGTAAGTCATATGTTAGTTTATACTGGTGGTAGCGTAATAAATGGGAAAGGTTTATTATGGAAGGTGGATTTAGAAAGCATTAAGGACGTTGCTATAACCAAAGAATTTTACGTGAATAAAAGTGATATAGAATCGGATAAGGTTGAAAAAATCAATCTTTATCTATGAAATTAACCGGAAGAATTCAAAACATTACAAACAATAGAATTACCTATTGAAAAAATAAAGTGTGTTACCCCCACAATAAAAAAGCCGACTCCCAAGAGTCGGCTTTTCCTTTAAGTACAGGCGGAGAGACTCGAACTCTCACACCTCACGGCACTAGATCCTAAGTCTAGCGTGTCTACCAATTCCACCACGCCTGCATTTCAATACCTCCTTTAAAAAGTTAGATTTTTACATCCATTTTAGATTATTCCAATAGCAATCGGGACAACCTCACCTTCAAAAGGACTGCAAATATAAAGCAAATTTTGTATTATGAAATACTTAGTCAATAAAAAGTTCTTTTTTGTATTTTTATGCCTTATTAAAACATTCTATGCAAGACATATCAGCTTACGTTGCCCAAAATAAAGAACGCTTTATCAATGAGCTAATCCAACTCCTAAAAATCCCATCCGTCAGTGCTGATCCCGCTTATTCCCAGGATGTTATGGATGCCGCGGCTTCCGTAAAGTCCTCCCTTTTAGAGGCTGGTTGTGATACCGTGGAAGTCTGTGAAACCAAAGGCTACCCCATTGTGTACGGCGAAAAAATAATTGACCCAACCCTGCCCACCGTCCTGGTGTACGGACATTATGATGTACAACCCCCGGATCCGGTTGAACTATGGGACTCTCCTCCTTTTGAGCCCGTCATAAAAAATACGGAACTGCATCCCGAAGGAGCCATCTTCGCCAGAGGTGCCTGCGACGATAAGGGACAAATGTACATGCACGTAAAAGCATTGGAATATATGGTGAAAAACAACCAGCTTCCGTGCAACGTAAAATTCATGATCGAAGGGGAAGAAGAGGTAGGCAGTGAAAACCTCTCAGAATTTGTGGCCAATAACAAGGAGAAACTGGCCAACGATATCATCCTTATTTCTGATACCGGAATGATCGCCAAGGACGTCCCTTCCATCACCACGGGACTTAGAGGTCTCAGCTATGTGGAAGTGGAAGTAACCGGCCCCAATAGGGACCTGCACTCTGGACTTTATGGAGGTGCAGTTGCGAACCCGATCAACGTTTTGACCAAGATGATCTCCTCCCTTCACGATGAAAACAACCATATTACCATTCCCGGATTTTACGATAAGGTAGAGGAACTCTCCACAGCAGAGCGTGCCGAAATGGCCAAGGCTCCTTTTAACCTGGAGAACTACCAGAATGCCCTACAAATTGCCTCCGTATACGGGGAAAAAGGATATACCACCAATGAACGCAACTCCATTCGCCCAACCTTGGACGTGAACGGAATCTGGGGCGGCTATATTGGCGCCGGTGCCAAGACCGTGATTGCCAGTAAGGCCTATGCCAAAATCTCCATGCGCTTGGTCCCTAACCAGGATTGGAAGGAGATCACCCAGCTGTTCAAAAGCCATTTTGAAAGCATCGCACCTGCCGGAGTTACGGTAAAGGTTACCCCCCACCATGGTGGGCAAGGCTACGTAACCCCAATTGACCATATCGGCTACAAAGCAGCATCCAAAGCCTATGAGGCTACCTTTGGGAAAACGCCCATCCCACAACGCAGTGGCGGGAGTATCCCCATTGTTTCCCTCTTCGAAAAAGAATTGGACAGCAAGACCATCCTTATGGGATTTGGCCTGGACAGTGACGCAATACATTCCCCCAATGAGCATTTTGGGGTGTGGAACTACCTAAAGGGAATTGAGACCATTCCTCATTTCTACAAACATTTTACGGAGCTTTCCAAATAGAGCACACTGTTCCAATGGGCGGAGTCGGGCGTTACATACCTCTCGACTCCGCTCGAGGGGACAATGCTGCCTAAACAAAACAATGGTTGAAACTGTCCATGCCAGCGCAGTAAAACCAAAACATACAAACATTGTTGCTGTCAGTTCGAGCGCAGTAAAACCAAAACATACAAACATTGTTGCTGTCAGTTCGAGCGCAGTCGAGAACTACGTGACAGTAACGGGAGAATATTAAATTCATTACCCAACAAATGCACAAACCAAAACCTCT
>JBFIGS010000350.1:0-2572 GCA_041602195.1 Sediminicola sp.
AAGGCTATTGGACAGGTTAATTTTGGTCCTAGGAACAGCTTCTTCTAAATACACTCTGCTATCCTCGGGAAAATACGTACCTACCAAGCCAGCATTACGTAATACTTGTGAGGCATTGATATCCCCTACCTTTTTAGTTTTAGAAAAAGTACCAGCCAGATCAGATTTTAAACGCCAAGAGATACCTAAATCTGTCCGATGGGTAATCACCACATCCAAACCTTTGGATTCCGTATCTATGGCATTGGCAAAGAACGAAGCTGCTGTGGCATTGGCTTGCCTCAAAAGATTATCCAATTCACTACCAGTTCCTGGGCCACTAAATTGACCCGTATAAACAACCCTATCATTTATTTTCACGAAATAACCATCTACAGTAACCGATAAATTGGCTTCGGGAATATTTGCGGTAAGTCCCAGACTAACACTGCTAGAAGTTTCCTCTTTTAATTGTGGTATTCCTAATAAGTCTGCAGCCCTACTATCATTGGCGAATGTTCCCACCTCTTGGGGATTCCCTAGATTATCGAATATCGTAGAGGTAGAATTGAAATTGATCTGATGTAAGGAAGGAGCCCTAAAACCTGTATTTACTGCGCCTCGAATATTGAAATTATCGGTCACTTTATATCTAGTTGCCAATTTAAAGTTGATGGTAGATCCAAAATCACTGTAATTTTCAAATCTGGCGGCAAAACTTGCAAGAAAAGCCTCTGAAAAATCAGCCTCCACATCAAAATATCCAGCTACACTACTTCTTCCTCTAGAAAGTTCATTACTAGGGGAAAATCCCGGAAAGACTTGTGATCCTCCAGGTCTTCCAGCTCCAAAAAAATCTTGTGAGGCTGTTTGCGAAGCCAATTTAATCACTTGTCCATTTGCTGTATATTGGGCATAAGAAGGTTCCTCTCCTGCTACAATCTCATAATTCTCTACCCTGTATTCGGCACCAAAAGCAATGTTCAGCCCCGACATTACATCATCAAAAAATTGAGTGATGTCCAGATTGGTCGTGTTCTGCGCAAAGGAAAACCCTCCTGCATCAAAAGTTGTAGGGGAGGCATTTTGCAAGGAGGCATTAAACGTATTACCAATGGTATACAAAAAGGCATTTTTTCCATAGGTATTACTAAAATCAACACTCCAGTCCCCAACCGCTCCTTTGATTCCGAGAGATAAAGATCTATCCTTTATATTAGAATTAATTTCAGGTAGAAATCCATTGATATAAGCCGGAGTATAGGTTCTACTCTGATTTGGCAACCTATAAAACCCAGCTGAATTACCTATTCTGGAACTTATCCCAGCAAAGGAGTATACTTCCGTTCCATTATCATCCACGGGTAAGGAAAAGTTGACAAACAAACGTCCACCTCTTAAGGCCGACTGACCTACTCTCATATTGTAATCACTTCGTTGTTGCCCTCTGGCAGCAAGTTCTGCCTCTGTGTTATCTGCAGACAATAAAGTTCTTAGTTCCTCTTTGGTAGAAGCCCCATTTCTATTGATCCCTGCTTGATCTGCATACTGTATGACATCATTAACATCATCATCCAACAAATTGGCAATATCATAGCCATCGTTATCAGCAACTCTTTCGACCGTATTATATAAATTAAAGATATCGCCTTCCCATTCCTTCATTCTGCTATAATCTTCCCGCACATCAAAATCTCCAGAAAAAGTCATGAAACCACCATTGTCACCCAAAGGAAGACCATAACTACCGGCTATATTTGTTGTTTCTCCATCAACACCACCCGTTTGCTCATTGGCATTTTTGGAAAAATTGGCTCCCGTAGTTACAGTAGTGGTCAATTCATTGACAGATCTATTCAACACGATATTGATGACCCCCGCAATGGCATCGGACCCATACTGTGCAGCAGCTCCATCTCGCAATACTTCAATTCTTTGTATTGCGGCGGCAGGTATGGCATTTAGATCTGTTCCCACACTACCTCTACCAAATGTCCCGTTTACATTTACCAAGGAGGAAGTATGCCTTCTTTTTCCATTGATCAAAACCAATACCTGATCCGGTCCCAAGCCCCTTAATGAGGCAGGGTCAATATGGTCTGTTCCATCGGATATGGTCTGTGTATTGGACGTAAAGGACGGAGCCACATAATTTAATATCTGATTCAAATTAACTTGCGGAGCCACATTATTGAGCTCTTTCATATCTATAACATCCACAGGAACAGTACTCTCCGTTGCCGTTCTATTTGGATTACGAGAACCCACAATGATTACTTCAGAAAGTGCTACCCCTGAAAGTAAAGTAACACGCATTGGTGCACTTGTAGCTGCCATTTCTTTTTTCTCAAAGCCGATATAAGAAAATACTAGCATATCCCCAACCTCGGCATTTATGGAGAATTTTCCATCAAAATCGGTCGTTGTACCTGTTGTGGTACCTTTCTTGACAACTGATGCCCCTGCTAAAGGCGCACCCTCATCATCATAAACAGTCCCTGTAATTTGGGCACTAGCTATGCTGAGTACGCCCAAAAAAAGCACCATGAAAATCGAGTAATTTTTCTTCATAATAGTGTTGTTTGAGTTAATA
>JBFIGS010000351.1:0-2559 GCA_041602195.1 Sediminicola sp.
ATCTTTACTGTTTCGCACAAACTCAAAAAAATTATTCAAGTCGCCCTCAAAGCCAACGGAATCTTTTATCAATTCCATTTCACCCCTTATCCTGGCAACTTCCTCCAACCCCAATTCATGGATCTCCTCCGCCGACAAATTGGTGGTCGTGTGGTATTTAATCAAATATTTATAAGCCTGCTTCCCATGGGGGAGTTCTGATAGACCTACAGTCTCTGTTCCTGCCGGCATATATTCCTCCAACAAAAAGAGTTTTAACTTTTCATGGGCAGGGGATATATCATCCAGGATCATGTTTCTATAGGCATCTTTTAATCTGACCCTATCCTCTTCAGAGAAATTTTCTGGGATGTTTCGTATAGGGGCATAAAACAAATGGTCTTCTGCTTCCGCTGTTGCAAATCCCTCCAATTGTCCCAATACTTTTTGAATGATCACCCTGGGCAGCACCACATCCTTATCTATCCCACGTTGCATATTTAATATGGCCGTATCCAACCATTCCAAATAATCGTCAACCCTTTGCAACCAATCTTCATAATCTTCTACCGTATTAAAAGGTTGAGCTCCTGCGCCACTGGCCAGCAGTCCTACTTCGAGATGAAAAGAAAATATTTGATTGAGGGGCATTAGCTCAAAGGTGGGCAGATCGAACATGGGAGAAGGGATGGTCACCAATTTATTGGTAAGGCCTTCCCGCTTAATTTCAGCATCCCAAACCAAAACCTTAAGACTTAAAGCCTGGGCTGGGGTCAATATGGCTTCATCATAAGCTTTGGCCATATTTAAAAAATAATCATAGTTCTCTTCCAGATCTTCCTGATACGGTTTTGAAATATAATCGGCCAGAACATCATTATAACCAGTTACTCCTGATTTTGTGGCCCCTAAGGGATTGATCCGCAACTTGAACTGATAATATTCTTGAAATAGACTATCAATAGGTATCACTTCAACCTCTACTACCTTCTCTTCTTTATTTTTACAAGCCGTACAAAAAAGTAACAATAACAAAAAGGCTGTAGTTATGTATTTCATATCAGAATCAGTTTGAGCCAAAAATAAGGATTTAAAAGGAATCCCAATCACCCAAAAATATACTGTTGCAATAATTTTTCACCCATGAAATTATCACTTAAAATTCAGGTCATGACCCTTAAAACGGCTATAGGAATTTGAAAAGGCAGCTATGTGTTCACATATTAAAAAATGTTCCCGAACTTTGTAGATAGCAGTTGATCCATATGAGTGAAAAACATCCATCAAAATTAAATGACACCTCGGAACAAGAATTGCTACAAGCACAACTTGAATCCTTAACCCAAGAATTGGACGCCATTCTGTTAAAGACTGGTAACTTTGAAAATATACTAAGGACGCATCTGGAAAATGCCCTTATTGAAGAGCAGGAATTGACAGTGCTCTACAAACAACAAAAAGCGGCAAAAAAGGAGAAAAGGCTGCACCAAAAGAAACGCGGCAAAAATTATAGGGAAATAGATGGACTGCAAGCTGTTGCCATAAAAAAGACCCCAACATCCAACCCTGAGGAACAACAAGAAAAAAAACGACTTTACAGGGAGGCCATGCTGCATGTGCATCCGGATAAATTTTCCATGCAGGCCGATAAATTGGACCTGGCCACCACCATAACCACTAAACTCATAGCTATTTACTCCACTGGGGATCTGGAAACCCTAAGGGCATTTCACGCCCATATTTTCCAGGGTAACGACCTGCTTACGGATCATATAGTCACACAGAAGGAGATTCTGCTACCAAAGAACAACTATTTACATTTGGAAATTCAGAAAATGGCCGAACGCCTTGAGGAAGCCAAAAACAAACACACCTACAAAGTACTTATGGAATACGAGGACCCTATGACCTTTTTGGAAGAGCTAAAAGCCTATTATGAAGACCGACTTTTTAAGCTGAGAAAACGGACCAGAAAAGGATAGCTTAAGTGCAAAGATACGTCTACCCAACTTTCCTTGTTAATACTGAAATGACAAAGTATTGTCCATAAAAAAAGCCCATCATTTCTGACAGGCTTTAGTTTAATGTAATAAAAAGTATATATTAAATAACTTTTACATTTACTGCGTTCAATCCTTTTCTACCTTCCTGAAGATCAAATTCAACTTCATCGCCTTCGCGAATTTCGTCTACTAATCCAGAAATGTGTACAAAATGTTCTTTACCAGAACCTTCTTCTGCGATAAAACCAAATCCTTTGGTATCATTGAAGAATTTTACTGTTCCTTTACTCATCGTTAAAATTTAAAATTAATACGTATTTGATACAAAGATGCTACCAATTATTCTAACTAGCACTATAAAGCACAATATTTATTTTTGATATCTCCAAAACACCCTTAATTCACTCACCTATAAAGGATTGCAATTAATTTTGGTTTCCCTTATTCCCAGGCTGAATGACCTTTAAAAATCGAACTTGTACTTAAATCCTGCCAACGCTTGAAATCCTTGGACCGGGTAATTGGCCCATCTTTGGTAATCGTTTTTAGCGATGTTGCTCAATTTTAAAAACACAGA
>JBFIGS010000352.1:0-2543 GCA_041602195.1 Sediminicola sp.
TCTTCCTTTTCAGAATGTTTGGAGAACTCCCGTTCCAATCCCAAAACAAAACCAATTCCTGCGGCCACCAACATTCTATATAAAAACTCCATCTCGGTGAGCTTCAGAAGTTCATTTTGCACGATAAAACCATCCATCATACGATCTAAAAGTTAAAATAGAGTTTATATTTAGTTATTTACTGTCATAATAAAGACAATAAAAAGGAAAGGTCTTGCCGATTTGAAAAACCTCTGGTACAAATAATATCATACCATTGCCTATAGAACCAAAGCTATTTTAAAGTGAAGGTCTTTAAAATGATAAAAATCATGTCAAACCGTTGGATTTTCTTAAAGTCAGAGGCACAACAGACTACTGAATTAAGTCATATTAGGTAATCAGGGAAACCAATTTAAAGGATTGTTTGGCTATTTCGAGCTCCTCATTAGTGGGCACTACCAAAATTTTTACTGGGGAATCAGATGTATGCAATTCATGTATTCCTGCTTCTCTTTTTTCATTTGCCCCATCATCCAAGAGAATGCCCAAGAAATCCATTCCTGTACATACCCGTTTTCTAAGTTCACTTGAATTTTCACCAACGCCAGCTGTAAAAACTATGGCATCCAAGCCGTTCATTGCCGTGGCATATGCACCTATATATTTTTTGATCCTATAGGCGTTCATTTCCAGCGCCAGATCGGAAGCAATATCACCTTTTTCTGCGGCTGCTTGCACGTCCCTTAAATCATTGAAACCGGTAAGACCCTTCATTCCACTATCCTTAAGCAACATACGGTTTACCTCTTTTAGATCATACCCCAACGTTTCCACTAAATAAAATATTATGGAATGGTCTATGTCCCCACTTCTAGATCCCATAATGAGCCCGTTTGCGGGGGTAAAACCCAAACTATGATCCACGCTAACCCCATCTACCACAGCGGTGATACTACAACCATTACCAAGGTGTATGCAAATGATTTTGGATTTTGGTTTATTTAAATAGTTAATCGTAGTTCTAGAGACATATTGATGACTTATTCCGTGAAAACCATACACTTGTATTTTATGCTCGTCAAATAAATGATTGGGGATGGCATACTTCTTGGCCTTTAATGGTAAGGTTTGATGAAAGGCTGTGTCAAAGACGGCAACTTGTTTTGCTTGTGGAAAAATTTCTTCGGCAAGATCCAATCCTTCCCAATTATGGGGATTGTGCAATGGTGCCAAGGCGAAAAGATCTTTTATTTTATCTTTCACAAAGGGGGTCACCACGGTTGGGGCTGAAAATATGGTACCACCGTGGACCACCCTATGCCCTATAACCTGTATTTCGTTGGCTTGACCCACAATGCCTTTTTTTGAATCTACCAAAGATTCAGCTATACGTTGCAATCCTTGTTTGTGCGTTTTTATTTGCAGGGTTTCCTCAACGTTTACCTTAGCTGTTTTATATTGAAACAAAGCTTCTTTGGATCCTATCCTCTCTACTAACCCCTTGCATAATACTTCCTCTGAAGGCATATCTATCAATTGGTATTTGATAGAAGAGCTTCCGGAATTCAATATCAATATTTTCATATTCAAAATTTCTTATATGCCCTGCGCTTGAATGGCAGTGATCACTACGGTGTTAAAAATATCATTTACGGTACAACCACGGCTCAAATCATTTACCGGCTTGTTCAACCCCTGTAAAACTGGGCCAATGGCCAAGGCTCCTGTTTCTCTTTGCACGGCCTTATAGGTATTGTTCCCAGTATTTAAATCGGGAAAAATAAACACACTTGCTTGGCCCGCAACCTCAGAATCGGGCAGTTTGGTCTTACCAACTTTACTGTCCACCGCTGCATCGTACTGTATGGGACCCTCTATTTTTAAATCTGGTTTCATTTTTTTTACTAGATCTGTAGCCCGCCTTACCTTATCCACATCCTCCCCTATCCCAGAGGCACCAGAGGAATAAGAAAGCATGGCCACTTTTGGTTCTATCCCAAATGCCAAACTTGTCTCCGCAGATAAAATAGTAATCTGTGCCAATTCTTCTGCGGTTGGGTTGGGGTTAATAGCACAATCGCCAAAAACCGTGACCCTATCCTCCAAGCACATAAAAAATACAGAGGACACCACGGAAATCCCTGGTTTAGTCTTGATAAATTGCAATGCCGGTCTTATGGTATGTTGGGTGGTGTTCACCGCTCCCGAAACCATCCCGTCCGCATGTCCCTTATAAACCATCATGGTTCCAAAATAAGAAGGATCCTCCATCAGATCACGGGCCATGGCCAAGTTTAGGTTCTTATGTTTTCGCAGCTCATACAAGGTTTTGGAATAATCTTCAAAATATGGGGACTCGGTTGGCAAGACAATAGAAATTTTTTCTAGGTCCAATCCCAAATCCATTCTTGCTATTTTATCCATTATTTCCTTCGGATCGCCCAACAAAGTAATATCCACGGTATTGGTGTCCACCAATTCCTTTGTGGCCATCAAAATGCGATCATCCATGCCTTCCGGCAAAACAATGTGTTTTTTGATAGATTGGGCTCTTTTGACCA
>JBFIGS010000353.1:0-2538 GCA_041602195.1 Sediminicola sp.
GGAGAGCGAGCTTTCAGAGGAGCAAATGCAACATGTATCTGCTATTCAATCAGCCTCATACAATCTGATGGACATCATCAATGAACTTTTGGAATATTCCAAACTTTCTGCTGGACTGGAACATTTTGAATCTGTAAATTTCAATTTTTACAGTTTGGTTAGGGACGTCATGTATCTCTGCAATACCCTTATCATGGATAAAGAGGTGAAATTGGAAGTGGATATGGATACCAAAATTCCAGAAATGTTGGTTGGAGACCCATCTAAACTATCCCAAATATTATTAAATCTCCTCGGTAATGCCATAAAGTTCGTTAATAAAGGAGATATACATCTTAAGATCCAGTTCTTAAAGCAAAACAATAAAGACATTGTTTTGGATTTTAAAATTATCGATACGGGCATAGGTATTTCTGAAGAACATCTCGAACATATTTTTGATGCTTTTAGACAAGCTGATCATGATACATTTAAAAAGTACGGTGGTTCTGGATTAGGGCTGAGTATTGTTAAACAAATAATAGAGAATCTAAATGGTAATATAAACGTTACTAGCGCTTTAGGAGTAGGAACAACTTTCAATTTTGAGCTTCCCTTTATCATTGGGGTAAAGATGCCAAAAGAAAAGGAAGATCAGCACATAGCAAACATTAATAATAGGAAAGACCTTGTAAAAGGCATGCAGATTCTTGTATTTGAGGATAACCTTCTCAATCAGAAACTCATTGAAAAGAGATTAAAAAGTTGGGGGTGTTTGGTATATATTACGGACAATGCCCAGTATGGTCTAAATATTCTTGAAAACAATAAGATAGATTTGGTTTTTATGGATCTTAGAATGCCGGTTATGGATGGGTTTGAAGTGACACGTAGAATCAGGAGTAGTAAGAATGCCTATGTGAGACAAATTCCCGTTATTGCCCTTACGGCCGACTTTTCTATTAAGGACAAGGAACAATGTCAAAATAATGGAATCAATGATTACATCCTAAAGCCCTACAGTCCAGATGAATTATTGTTGAAATTAACCTCGAACCGGGCAGATATGAAGATACTTGACAAGAATGACTCAAAGTTGGCGATCCAACCTAGAGTTATCGTGGATGAGGAAGCTCCTAAAATAAATCTCGAACTTATTTTAGAGGAGTGTATGGGCGAAGTGGATCTTTTGGAGGAATTAGTAACCCTTTACAAGCAAAATGCCCTAGAATTCATCGGTAATGTGAAACATCACCTAGAGGTGGAAGATTATGAAAACATTCAATTTGCAGCACATAAAATGAAATCTGGTCTTGCTATGATGCAGACCTACAGTTTACATGCTATCGTTGTTCAAATACACAAAACTTGTACAACAGATAAGGACCAAAAACATCTGGAATTTTTATATAACTGTTTTCTGGAAGAGTATCCAGTAGTTGTGAATGAAATAGAAATAGAGATGAAAAAATTAAAATAAAAACTTCAAGCATTCGAAGATTTAACTCGCCGAAGAAGCCATCAGTTGTATCCATTAATTTTGAGGAAGAAAACTAAACATATAGACCAACCCATGAAGGAAGAGAAAAAAGAAAAGCCAGTAAAAGAATCCTTCTCCTTAAGCATGGAGGATTTAAAGAATTTAGAAGTGATTTCTGATGAAATACTATATTCATTGGACCTACAGTCCTTTGATCAGTTCTTAAAGGACATCCCTGATTTGGAAGATTTTGTTGAAATTGAAAAAGAAGAGCCGAAAGTAAAGGTAAGGCCAGATTTTAACGGGCTTCGTTTGAATAAGGATAGGACTGCACCCAACGACAACTTCTATGAGGATATTTTTTCCATAAAGGACGATTGTGATAAAAACATATTGTTGGATACCATTTTTGATGTTGGTGACGAAAGGGAGATTCCAATTTTGAAACAAATCGTTGTCAATGAAGATAACATAGGAATCAGGGATAAAGCTCTCAAAATATTAAATGGTATTTCGGATCAAAACTATTGGTTTTCTGAAGAAGAGGGAGCTGTCCTCGAAATTGAAAAGATTAGGGACAGGTGCATCTTTAAGCCTCTTTTTAGAAATGCAGATATTGAAACCAAATTAGTGTTATTGGATCAAATTGGAGAAATAGGGGATACAAAAGAATATATCTTCTTAAAGACCTTATTGAATACCGATAATCCGATCCTCAAGAAAAAAATAGAACTGACAATAGCTTTATTGGAGGAACAACTAAAGTTGGTTCCTGCTAAAAGAGAAGATAAAAGAGGAGCATCCTCCCCAAACAAGGATGGCAGCAAGGATAAACTCATTAAAGTATCTGTTGAACCCGTTAGTCCCACCGGAATCCTCTCCTTGGATGAAGAAATTCCAATAGAGCAATTGGGAAATATCTGTTCCGTGGAAAATTTCCAAAACACCAAAGATAAAATGCCTTTGGATTTTTGCTTTTTATTGGATGAACTAGATATAAGTCTATCTAAGCCTGCAAAGCTACCGGATGAGGACTTTGAACAAGGTTCTATGAAGGAACAAATAAGAATAAATTATAC
>JBFIGS010000354.1:0-2509 GCA_041602195.1 Sediminicola sp.
CTTACCTTCTCTAACGAGCTTATATCCAGGGACGAAGGAATGCATTGTGATTATGCCGTGCATTTGCACAATCACCACTTGGTGAATAAAGTGCCTAAGGAAAGAATTACGGCCATTCTTGTAGATGCCCTTAACATTGAGCGAGAATTTATAACAGAATCATTGCCGGCAAGTCTAATTGGGATGAATGCCAAGTTGATGACACAATACCTGGAATTCGTAACGGATAGGTTGTTGGTGGAATTAGAATGCGATAGGGTATACAATTCATCCAATCCATTTGATTTTATGGATATGATATCCCTACAGGGGAAAACCAACTTTTTTGAAAAAAGGGTATCTGAATATCAAAAAGCAGGAGTTTTGAACAAAGAAAAGGAAGCAGACAATAAGAAATTAAGTTTCGACGCTGATTTCTAATCCAATAGAAATAAAACCCCCTTGCAAAAGGGGTTTTTAAGCCTTTGGATTAAAATGTTAAAGAAAACCAAAAATTATATACATCGACTTTTTTGGTCATTGGAAGTCGGTCTCATCACTCCTTATAGCTAAACAGTTTTTATTGTTTTTACTACTGTAGGAAGGCATAAAAGGACCAGTAAATAATCGTTTCATTTAAAAATTGTAGCACATGTTTGTAGTAAAAAGAGATGGCAGAAAAGAGCCGATGATGTTCGATAAGATCACGGCCAGAGTTAGAAAATTATGTTATGGCCTCAATACGCTGGTAGATCCTGTAAAGGTTGCCATGAGGGTTATAGAGGGCCTGTACGATGGGGTTACGACCTCAGAATTGGATAACCTAGCTGCGGAAATAGCCGCAACCATGACCACTACACATCCTGATTATGCCAAGTTGGCCGCCCGTATCTCTATCTCCAACCTACATAAGAACACCAAAAAGTCATTCTCTGAAACGATGAAGGACCTTTATGTGTATGTTAATCCAAGAAATGGGAAAAAGGCTCCTTTGTTATCGGATGAGGTTTACAAAGTGATTGAGGAGAATGCAGAAACACTGGATTCCACCATAATTTATAACCGCGATTTTGGCTACGATTATTTCGGTTTTAAAACATTGGAACGCTCATACCTTTTAAAGCTCAATGGGAAAATTGCTGAACGCCCGCAACATATGTTGATGCGTGTGTCCATAGGTATTCACTTGAATGACCTGGAAGCGGCCATGGAAACCTATGAGCTAATGTCCAAAAAGTACTTCACACATGCAACGCCAACCTTGTTCAATGCAGGGATGCCAAAGCCACAAATGTCCTCATGCTTTTTATTGGCAATGAAGGATGATAGTATTGACGGTATATACGATACCTTAAAACAAACCGCAAAAATCTCCCAATCTGCTGGAGGTATTGGGCTATCCATACATAATGTTAGGGCCACAGGATCCTATATTGCAGGAACCAACGGAACCTCTAATGGAATTGTTCCCATGCTTCAAGTATTCAATGATACTGCTAGATATGTAGATCAGGGTGGAGGAAAGCGTAAAGGTAGTTTTGCAATTTATGTAGAACCATGGCATGCTGATATCTTCGAATTCTTGGATCTAAAAAAGAATCACGGGAAAGAAGAAATGCGTGCAAGGGATCTTTTCTATGCCATGTGGATTCCAGATTTGTTCATGAAAAGGGTAGAGGCCAATGAGGAATGGACCTTGATGTGTCCTAATGAGTGTCCAAACTTGTTCAATATCCATAGCGAAGAATTTGAAGCCCTTTATTTGAAATATGAAGCTGAAGGCAAGGGTAGAAAGACTATTAGGGCCCGTGAGCTTTGGGAGAAAATTCTAGAATCCCAGATAGAAACAGGAACACCTTATATGCTGTATAAGGATGCTGCCAATAGAAAGAGCAACCAGAAAAATTTAGGAACCATCCGTTCCTCCAATTTGTGTACTGAGATCATGGAATACACCTCTCCAGACGAAGTGGCTGTATGTAACCTGGCATCTATTGCATTACCAATGTTTGTGAAAAACGGAGAATTTGATCACAAGGAACTTTTCCGTGTGACTAAAAGGGTGACCAAAAACCTAAATAGAGTAATAGATAGAAATTACTATCCTGTAAAGGAGGCGGAAAATTCCAATATGCGCCATAGGCCGGTAGGTTTAGGGGTACAGGGTCTTGCAGATGCCTTTATAATGCTACGTTTGCCATTTACCAGTGAGGAGGCCAAAAAGTTGAACCAAGAGATCTTTGAAACGTTATACTTTGCAGCGGTAACTGCATCTATGGAGCAAGCCAAGGAAGAAGGTCCATATTCAACCTATGAGGGATCGCCAATTTCCAAAGGTGAATTCCAATACAATTTATGGGGTATTAAGGATGAAGAATTATCCGGCAGATGGGATTGGGCGAAACTTCGAAAAGAGGTGAAGAAAAATGGAGTTCGTAACTCCTTATTGGTGGCTCCAATGCCAACAGCTTCCACTTCCCAAATATTGGGTAACAATGAATGCTTTGAGCCATATACCTCCAATATTTAC
>JBFIGS010000355.1:0-2486 GCA_041602195.1 Sediminicola sp.
CATTGCCTTGAAATTCCTGTTGTTTGTCCTAGTGATCACACAATTGGGGGTACAATCATCTTCTTTAGTAGCCATTGTGGGTGCTGCCGGACTTGCCGTTGGTCTGGCACGTCAAGGTTCCTTGGCGAACTTCGCCGGTGGGGTACTGATTTTGATCTTTAAGCCTTTTAAAGTAGGAGATTTTATTTCTGCACAAGGTGTGGATGGTACGGTGACAGAGATTTCTATTTTCACCACAAAACTGAGCACCTTTGGCAACCAGATTGCCATAATTCCCAATGGGCAATTGTCCAATAACAACATTATCAATTACAATGCACAGGACACAAGGCGTGACAAGATCACGATGGGTATTGGGTATGGTTCCAATATTAAGGAAGCGAAAGAAATATTGCTTCAGATCTGTGCCGAGAATGATAAGATCCTAAAGGATCCGGCCCCAGTGGTTTATGTAGATGCTTTAGCGGACAGTTCAGTAAACCTTTCACTCCGTTTTTGGGCGAACAATCCAGATTTCTGGGAGGCACACTTTCATGTAATGGAAGAAACTAAATATAGATTTGATGCAGCTGGGATTGAAATTCCATTCCCACAAAGAGTTATTCACCAGGCCTAGGCCTTTTTCTTCTGCAAGACAAAATCTTTTAAATAATACGGTTCGAAGTAGGCGACATTTTCAAACTCGCTTGCTTCGAATTTTTTTTGTGACAATTGTGCCATCTCCCTAGCAGAAGGAACAACTGATGTGTGCAATACAATGTTGGGGTGATTTAAGGTTCCTTTACACTTCTCCGCACCACTGCCCATAATATGAACGGTGTGGGTGCCTGTATATTCCTTAAATGAGTCCTCAGTGATGATTTCAGCTTCTGTAGCTCTTATCTCCTTCAAATCACTGGTATAAACCGCGGAATAAACCTCCATTCTTCGAGCATCTAGTACAGGAATGATCAGTTGACCCTCGGTCACAACAAGTTGATGGGCCATACTCTCTAAAGTAGGGATAGAAATAAGCGGGACGTCCAAAGAAAAACAAAGCCCTTTAGCTGCCGAAACACCAATACGCAGTCCGGTATAAGAACCAGGACCCTTGCTTACAGCAACAGCATCTATATCTTGTAATGAAAAGGAAGCCTCTTTCAAGACTTCCTTTATAAAATTATGTAATTGTTCCGCATGGGAATAATTGGCACTATCATATTCTTTGATGGAAATTACCTTCCCATCTTTTGCCAAACATACCGAACAATTTGTTGTTGCGGTTTCTAAATTTAATATCAAAGCCATAATGGCAACAAATATACTTTAGTTTACGGTTATAGGAATACCAAAATAAAACTCTAATACCTTCAATCTAAAAATATAGTCATATTTTGTTCGTATCATATCTGCCTCGGCATTATCTACCCTAGCTTGCGACTGGCTAAAATCGAAGGCATTCATCAATCCTACCTCAAAACGCTCCCTTGTGTACTCATAAGCAGTTCTTCTGGCCTCTAAGGTCTTTTGAGCCGCCTCATAGGACTTATAAGAATTTTTGACATCGGCATACGCTTGGTTTACATTGGCTTCCAAGGCCAATTTGTCCTGCTCTAATTGAAGCCTTGACCTATCAACATTAATTTCTGACCTTTTGATATTATTCTTTACACTAAAGCCATTGAATATGGGAATGCTTAACTGGGCGCCATAGGAGATACCATCGTTCATCCATAATTGATCCCCAAAACTTGTGGTCATAAACGTGTTGGTACTGGGATCAAATGACGGCTGATCCGAGTATCTCGTGTTGTAGTTAAAAAAACCTCTTAGCGTGGGATAAAGCGCACCCCTGGCAATGTCTAAATCTTTCTCTGCAACATCTACATTAGATTCGGATAACTTAATATCGTTCCTGAAAGTAAGTGCCTTATCAAAAATGGTCTTGGGGGAATTGTCCAATATATTGGATGGTGGTACCATAAATTCTTGGTCCACTATATCAAAATTATCGTAATCCGTGATTTGTAGCAATTGAGCCAGATTGATACGGGAAATAAACACCAGGTTCTCCGCATTTACAATTTGTTGCTCCTGAGTAGCAGCTGTGGCTTCTACCTCCAATAAATCGCCTTGAGGCACTACCCCCGAATCTACCAATTCTTTGGTGCGTTTTAAATCTTGTTCCGTAACGGCATACTGTGCCCTAAAAACAACAAGGGATTCCTTGTTCAATAATATCTGCAAGTATCCATTGGCTACAGCCAAACCGATGTCATCCTTTAAATCTTCCAATCTATACTGGCTGGCCAGTGCCGCAAGCTTGGCACGGTTCAACCTATGGATGTTCCTTAGGCCGTCAAAAAGAACTGCAGAAGATGACAATCCACCAGACGCCGTAACAATGGTTGTGGTTACTGGCTGATTGTTGGTAGGGTCAAAGGATAATCCAGTATTTCCCGATATAGTGGAAGAGGCACTTAAACTTGGAAGAAAACCTCCAATGG
>JBFIGS010000356.1:0-2485 GCA_041602195.1 Sediminicola sp.
CACATGAGACCCTTTTACATGGGGAGGCCATAGCTGTAGGGATGGTTATGGAAGCTTTTTTGTCCAAAGAGCTGACAGGGCTATCGGAAAAAGAATTGGAAGATATTAAGAACACCTTTCTGAAAAGGTATAAAAAAGTTGCTTTCTCTGAAGAAGATATACAAGCCATCTTGGGCTTAATGAAGTTTGACAAAAAGAATTCTCATGGCAATATCAATTTTGTGCTCTTAGAGTCTATCGGAAACCCAGTTATTGACATAAAAATACCTAACGATTTGTATATCAAGGCATTTGATTACTACAAAGATTAATGCCTACACCTACTTAAAAGGGTGGTTTTACAACTCTTTCAGTTGCGTAAGGAATAAATAACATAGCTTAGGATAAGAAACCATCCTAAAAACCAAACTATGATACGCCGACTAGTAGACTACAAAAAACTGGACCATCAAGTAGCCAACCTTCTTATTGAAAAATATCCCCATGGATATGGAGATAGTGATATCATCTCTTTTAAGAACATGCACGGTGAAATTGTGGAAGCCGTAGAGGTAAAAACCAATGACACCCTTTATCTTGTTAAGATCAGTAAGTGTTTAGCACGATTTATTGCTGAATTTGATGATAAAATGGAAAAAGAACTGGAAATCAAACCCATCAAACCGCAGGTTATTGCTGGAGATGAAGAAACTGAGTATGAGTATGAAGATCGACTTGAAGAAGATTTTGAAGAATAGTTGTTATTCTTCTCTAATAGCTCTTTTGTTTGGCCCCACCTTTTCATTGCGATAAGTAGCGTATTGATAGGTAAATTCTGCGCCAAAGAATATGATAATACAGGTATAATATACCCATAACAAGATCAAAACCACTGAAGAAGCCCCTCCATATACGGATGTTGGATCACTTTTGGTAAAATAAAACCCCAAGAGGTACTCTCCTAACAGGAATAGGATGGTGGTGAGTCCGGCTCCATAAAAAGTAGTTTTCCATCGGATTTCAATATCTGGCAACCATTTAAAAATAGCCCCAAACAAGCCCGTAATAATACCAAAGGAAAGGAGGAAGCTCACAATTTCCGCAAATATGGCCGCAATATAAGGTGCTATTTGACCTATATATTCACTCATAACATTCAATAGGACGGACAGCACCAAGGAGACCAAGAATAAAAATCCCAAGACCAAGACCATTCCAAAAGAAATCAATCGGTCCAACAACGTTTTTATATATCCTTCTTTTTTTGATTTCACGCGCCATATAGCGTTCATGGTCTTTTTTAATTGAACAAAAACAGCAGTTGCACCAAATAGCAGCATGGCAACTCCAAGAATAACCCCAAAAGTACTACTCTGGTTCAGGGCTGCATTGGCAATCATTGCTTCTATAGCCTCGGATACCCCTTCCCCTATCAATCCGCCCAACTTTTGTACGATTCTTCCTTTCACGGCATCCACACCAAAAAAATACCCGGTAATGGTGACGACGATCATTAATAAGGAAGGAAGTGAAAATAAAGTGTAATACGCAATAATGGCACTTTTACCAAATGGATCGTCCTTATACCATGAGGTAAATGTTTTTTTTAATAGGGAAAAGAAAATCTTTACGCTATCACTCATTATAAATATCGGTTCTCTATAATGGCCTGATGGTGTTTCTGATGTCCAGAAATAATTAATCCAGCTGCCCCAACGCTCATTTTAGCACTGCTGGCCATTCCAGTTCTTTTTAAACCTTCTTCTTCAAAGGTTTCGAATAGGGAAATGGTAGATTGCCTAACGGCCTTAAATTCTTTTAAAATACTTTCTCTGGTGCGATTGTTGGCTTTGGAAGCAGGCACATATTCATCTTGGTCAAAACCAGGTAAGGGTGTTCTATCATTTCTATAAAAACGCAAGGCCCTATATTGAAAAACCCGCTCGGTATCTATCAAATGCACTAAAACCTCTAAAATGGTCCATTTTCCAACCCCATAGGCATACGTTAATTTTTCTTCAGGAATGTTCTTTACTTGGTTCACAAATTGGTCCATACCTGTTATCAGTCCGTCCATTAATTCAACATCACCCAAGGCCTCAATATAGGGTTGGTAATAAGAATTGTAATCTGTAGTGCTTAAATCTGTTGTCCTCATTATATAAAAATAAAAAATCCCAATCAAAGGTAATGATTGGGATGATTAATAAGATTTAAAATTCGTTATAGCTCGTTGAAAATAGTGTGCATCAAGCGTTTCTTATCATTGATGCTCTCTTCCAATGAAATCATAGTTTCAGTTCTACTAATACCATCAATATCATCAATTTTGAAAATGATATTTTTCGCATGATTCGTATCCTTAGCCCTGATTTTACAGAAAATATTAAATTTCCCTGTGGTAATATGTGCTACAGTTACAAAAGGAATTTGACTCAAACGTTCCAATACAAATTTTGTTTGATGTGTTTTTTCCAAGAATATACCTACATATGCAATAAAGGCA
>JBFIGS010000357.1:0-2473 GCA_041602195.1 Sediminicola sp.
CGCGTTTCCCGGGTTTCCCCATTGTGGCGTCCAGTCGGATTGGGATCCAAATAATGTGGATTTAAATTGAAATTGACCAACCCCAAGGTTTCAAAACTAGGTGGATAAACAATGGGCATGTCATTGGTAGTCTGCATGGTCGGTCCGGCTATATTACTGCCAGCACTGGAACCCATATATGGGATGCCGCTCTCCACTTTTTCCTTGATCACCTCCATCAATCCCTGTTCATGAAGTTGCTTTACCAACAAGAAGGTGTTTCCCCCGCCTGTAAAAATAGCCTCGGCTTTATCCAGTCCTTCCTTTGGATCTGCATAAGTGTGGAGGCCCACCACTTTTTTGTTGAATTTGGCAAAGGCTTTTATGACTACTGCCGTATATGCATCATGGGTGATGCCGCCCGGCCTGGCAAAAGGCACAAAGGTGATGGTATCCACATTCTTGAAGAATAGTTCCAAGTCTTTGGTGAGATAGGATAAATAAGTTTCCCCAAATAGGGTAGAGGTGCTCGCTAACAATAACTTTTTCATGGTTTTGAATTGACATCAGTATTACAAATTAACAAAAGTTTAATGGGGATATATTTTTTTTTGACCACAACTTACTTTTTCTTTATCCATGGAAATATCAGCGTTTACCATTCTTTTTTTCGTAACTTTAAGTAAGGCGGGGAATATTGGTTTTAAATCCAATAAAGGGATATTTGACACTAAAAACGAACTATGAAAAATCTATTTATACTTACTTTATTATTCTTTGGTTTAGGAATATCAAATGCCCAGGAAGATACCCGTACCCTTTTAAGGGGGAAAGTATTGTACAGAAACACCAATGTTCCCAATGAGAATGTGATCAATACGACCTCAGAATTCGCTACCATCACCAATGATAATGGGGAATTTGGTATTCGGGTGAAAGCAGGGGACGAGCTGGTGTTTACCGCTGTGAATTACCAGATATTACAAATGAAGGTGACCCAAGAAATGATTGATAACAATAGGTTGGTGGTAGAGGTGAACGAGAAGGTGACAGAACTGGACGAGGTTGTGGTGAGTCCGGAAAACCAAGAAAAATTCTTGCAGTTACAAAATGAAAGGATCCAAAAACAGTACGATTACGAAATTGACCGTTCCACAGAGGTAGAGAATATAGCGCTATCCCAACAAGAAAGGGGAATGCGGTATGGACTTAATTTTGTGAATATATTTAAGGCATTGACCAAATCCGACAATAAAGAGAAGGCTGAGGAAAGACCTGCTCTAAAATTGAGCGATGTGATGAGGCAGGTGTATGAGGACCGTTTTTTCGTGGAAGACCTGAACTTGCCCCAAGATCAAATTGATAATTTCTTGGTCTATTGTGATGATAAGATCCCTACCCAGGCCCTTCTAAAAAAGGATAATGAGTTTCAGTTGATCGACTTTTTAGTGACCTACAGTAAGTTGTATCTAAAAGAAAAAGGCGCTGAAAAGTAAGATCGTTTTAATCAGTATTATTTTATTGGGTGTTTCGGCGGAAGCACAAACTTTTTTTTCCAAGGAATTGGAAGGGCGTGTTTTAAACGAAAGTGGAGATGTGGCAGCTACCCATGTCATGAATACGACCACCAATAGGGCCACTATTACCAGTGTGGAAGGCTTTTTTAAAATAGCGGTAAGCCTTAACGATACCTTGGTTTTTTCTGCTGTACAGTTTAAAAAGAAAGAATTGGTGGTCACCCAATCCGTATTACAGAGCAAAAGCCTATTTGTAACCATGGAAGACGCTTTAACAGAGTTGGATGAAGTGGTGGTAAGACCCTATAACCTGTCGGGTGATATTTCAAAGGATCTGCAGAGCCTGGAAACAGAAGCAGTAGTAACGGCATCTACCTTAGGCCTGCCCAATGCCTATGTGAAACCGATGACCCAGACCCAAAGGATATTGAATGAGGCAACCACAGGGGGAGGAATTTTACCCTTGAACCCTATTTTAAATGGGATCTCTGGGCGGACAAAAATGCTGAAAAAACGATTGGAAATTGAAGAAAAATACGCCAGAACAGAACGCGTACGCGCCTTTTATTCGGATTCTCTCTATGTTCAGGATTTAAAAATTCCGATTGCAAAAATAGATGATTTTATGTATTACTGTGAGGCAGATGGGGCATTTAGTAGTCTTGTGGACACCCATGATAGGTTGAAAATTTGGAGCTTTTTTAAAAAGAAAAGTATCGTGTATAGGGAAAATAACGGGCTGGAGTAGTAAAAGGTTGATGGTGTCAGTAAAAGCGCTTTGGCACATAAATTGCTTTAGATAAAGAAATTGGAAATGAAGATGAAGGGTTTAAAAAAAGGATTATTGCTGTTGCTATGGCCATTATTGGCATTTTCTACGGCCCATAAATTCTATTTGAGTGTTACCAATGTGCAATATTCCGAAAAGGATGAAGCCCTTCAGATTACCTCAAGGATCTTCATTGATGATTTTGAAG
>JBFIGS010000358.1:0-2421 GCA_041602195.1 Sediminicola sp.
GCATATAAACCTGCTTCCGCCAAACGCTGTGCTTGGTTTTCCGTAATCATCCCCAACGTACAACAAACCTCCATATCCAGTTTATTAATGGTACGTACCATCTCCAAAACATTGTCAAACTCTGGTCCGTCCTTTACATTACGCCAGGCAGCACCCATACAAACTCTGGAACTCCCTGATGATTTGGCACGCAAGGCCTGTGCCTTTACCTGCTGAACCGACATAAGGTCATTGCCTTCCACATTTGTGTGGTAACGAGCCGCTTGCGGGCAGTACCCACAATCTTCTGGACAGCCCCCAGTCTTTATGGACAGCAAGGTAGAAACCTGTACCGTATTAGGATCGTGGAATTTACGATGCACCGTAGCCGCCTCGTACAGCAATTCCATTAATGGTTTATTGTAAATGTCAAGAATTGCCTCTTTGGTCCAGTTGTGCTTTACTTCGCTCATAGATATATATTGTCTGGGGCTTTCCGCTATTTTCTCCCGCATGGTTTTTAAAACCGAATGGAAATAAAAAATAGCGGCCGGGCTGTTCACTTTATCTTTTCTTATATCGTTATCCATCATCAACTATCCGATGTCCCAAAAGAAAAGGATGCCGTTGCCATCCCTAAGCCAAAAATTCAAATTAAAAATCAAAAATAGCCTATTTACAAATCATATCCCAATAAACAAATCTGATAATATGCCGTTACAAAGTAAAAAAGCCTGTGAATCACAAGGATGCCACAGGCCTTCAAAAGTTTAATTATAAATAATTCTTTAATTGATACCAGACCTTTTTAAGCCCGATGCTGAGTCTTCATTTTCTATTTCTTACCGCGAAAGAAGAATGGAAACAGCATTTCCGCCAAATCCTACGGCATTCACCATAACCTTGTTGATCTTTTGGGCAACAGGTTTTTGATCCAAATAAGGAACTCCAATAAATAGTTGTTGCTTCAACATCAAGATGGCAAGTTCCATACTCAACATCCCCGAAGCCCCAAACGTATGTCCGATCTTCCATTTATTGGTAGTAAGAAGTGGCATTTTGTTACGGAATATCTTCGATATTGCGTTATTTTCAGATAAATCGCCCTTAATAGTTCCAGGGGCGTGCATTACAATTACATCCACCTCCTCGGGATCTGTGTTGCCCAAAGCCATTTGCATGGAGCGCTGGAAACATTGGGCCTCCGTAGAGATGGATATATTGTGCTGTAATATTTCCGTGGCATAGCCTATTCCTTCTATAACCGCAAGTGCATTGTTCTTTTTACCCTTCTCCATACAAAGCATAGAGGCACCTTCTCCCAGAACCATGGTATTGGTCTTTTTCTTAAGGTCCAAAGCGCGACAAGGGTAGTCCGATTGTTCTTTGGAATATATTTTCAGGGCCTTCATCTGCGCTATGGTAAACGGTGTCAAGGGCGCTTCCGATCCTCCGACCATAAACTTGTCCGCCATCCCACTTTTTATCCAAGCCACGCCGTTCAATACGGCATGAAGTGCTGTGGAACAGGTGATGGAATGTGATATTTCCGGACCTGCTGTCTGTAGGTCGTGGGCGATCCAAGAAGATATATTCCCCAAAGTAGTGGTTGGGGAGGCCAAAGTAGATGTCCTTTTGGAGCTCAGAAATTCTTGGTGGTACTTTTCGAAAAGGGCAGTAGCCCCCCTGGAGGAACCAACATTCACCCCAAAATTATCTCCCCCTTTCCATCCGGCCATTACCATGGCCTTTCGGGCAGCAAACATGGCATAAAGCACGCTGTTATCCAGGCTTTTATATTTAGGATCAGATGCTTTTAACTTTTCAACCTCTTCCTTGGCATGTGCTGAAAGCGGAGCAACCCAACTTTTGGCATCCCCTATTTTTTTTTCAACCAAATGGTGTCCGTCCTTTAAATAATTCCCCCATGATTCCTCCAGGGAAATTCCCAAGGGTGAGATGGATGCTAAGGCGGTGATGGATATAGACTGACTCAAAATTGGATGGTATATTAAACGATATCAAAAACACTTTCAATGGCACTGTAAATCTGCTCCAACTGTTCCGCGGAGACGATATAAGGTGCCGTTATATATATTGTACTGCCCAAAGGTCTTAAAAAGACCCCCTTCTCCATAAAATGCTGCATTAATTTATCCCGCAAATTACCATAGCGCTCCATCTCTATATTCAGGTCCAGGGCATAAATAATACCCGTTTGGCGGGTCCTGGCCACTTTGGGATGGTTTTTTATACGGGCATCAAAAGCTTGGTGCGACTTCATAATGCGAGCTATGTTGTCCTGTATCTCCTTGGATTGCAGCAGTTCCAATCCGGCCATTGCTGCCGTACATGCCAACGGGTTGGCGGTATAGGTGTGCCCGTGAAAAAGTCCTTTGGCTATATCATCACTGTAAAATGCATCGTAAATTTCTTGTGTAC
>JBFIGS010000359.1:0-2406 GCA_041602195.1 Sediminicola sp.
ACTTAAAATAGTACTCCTGATTAGGGAGGCCGTATCTATAGCCCCTTCCTCGACCTATGGGTGTTGCCTGTTTTTCACCGTCCTTTACACACAACAATACATCATGGGCATCTGCATCTTCTTTGGCGCAATAATAGGTATTATTGGTAGCTACCATTTTGACCTGATGTTTTCTAGCCAGCTCAACCAATACTTGGTTCACCCTATCCTCATCTTCTTGGCCATGGCGCATGATTTCCATATACAGGTCATCCCCAAATTGTTCCTTCCACCACACCAAGGCCTCTTCTGCCTGGTTCTCACCAACGTTCAAGACCTTGGAGGGGACTTCCCCATAAAGGTTACCGGTTAGCACAATGATATCCTCTTTGTATTGCTCTATGACCTTTTTATCGATACGGGGCACGTAATAGAATCCCTCGGTATAGGCGATGGAGGACATTTTTGAAAGATTGTGGTACCCGTTCTTGTTTTTGGCCAAGAGCACGATCTGGTATCCATAGTCTTTTACATTTTTATTATGATGATCCTCACAAACAAAAAATTCACACCCTAAAATGGGCTTCATTTCCCTTTCCAGCGCCGGCTCCCCATTTTCCAAGGCTTCGGCATTCTTGGCCTTGGCTTTTGCATTTTGGGCCTTTACCTCTTTTACAAAATGAAAGGCCCCCATCATGTTGGCGTGATCCGTAAGGGCCACAGCAGGCATATTATTATCTGCGGCAGATCGCACAAGATCAGCAATAGAGATGGTAGATTGAAGGACCGAGAACTGGGAATGGTTGTGCAGATGCACAAATTCAGTGTCCGAAAGAACTGCAATATTTTCCTTTATTTCCTCTTTGGAAATCTCTACAGTTTCATTGAGGCCCAATTGGTCCGCAATTTTCTTTGAAGCTTTTTTGAGGTTGATATGCTTCAGGCCAATAAGTTGTATCTCCTTAGGGTTCGCCTCCGAGAAATCTTTAAAATAATTGGCAGGCACATCCAATTGCTCCAAGGTATATTCCTGCCTACGCAGCAATTCCAAGAAACAACGGGTGGTAGCTTCCACATCAGCAGTTGCATTATGGGCTTCTCCAAAAGGCTCGCCAAAAAGATATTGATGAAGTTCCGTAAGGGTAGGCAACTTAAATTTTCCTCCCCTACCTCCTGGTATTTGACATAATTTGGCAGTATGTTCCGTACAGGTATCCAGTACAGGTAGTTCCTGCAACGGGTTTTCCACCTGCAATCTGTGAAATTCTGCCCCCATAATGTTCAGGTCAAAACCTACATTTTGTCCAACAATAAACTTTGTTTTGGACATGGCAATATTGAATTTCTCCAATACTTCCGCCAAAGAGATACCTTTTTCCTGCGCCAATTCCGTGGATATCCCATGTATCTGTTCCGCATCATAAGGTATATTGAACCCATCTGGCCTAACCAAATAATCCTGATGCTCCACCAGATTCCCCATCTCATCATGCAATTGCCAAGCTATCTGTATACAACGCGGCCAGTTATCCGTATCGGTTATTGGAGCGTTCCATCGCTTGGGCAATCCGGTGGTTTCCGTATCAAAAATAAGGTACATAGTGCGGGTTTATCTCTTGGGAATTGAAGTTGTAAATTTAGGAAAATACAGCTTAGGTAAAAAGGGGATTTATCAGGAGTTATCAACGTCATAAAATGCAAAAACCAGATGAGGACATCTGGTTTTTACGATAATTTAAATACTATTCTTTATCCCTATGCCATATGCTCATGGATATTGGCCACGGTCAAGGAGGATTCAATGGCATCCCTTTGTCGTACCAACATGCTTTCTGTGGATGGCGGCAACACCATTTCCTTATCTTTTATAATATTGTTATACTCCTCTAAACTCGCTCTTTCTCCACGCTCTACTTCTTCCAACAATTTTTCATTTGCATTGGAGGAAATCACAGATCTTAAATCCATCCAAGCCCTGTGTAGGTTTCCTGAGACGCTACCGTCTTTGTTCGGCAGTTCTCCGTACTGCAAAATTTCTTTTTTTAATTCGTGCCCAAATGCTGCGCGCTGCTCGGCCCGGTCATTGAGAAATTTTTTGGTGGTTACATTGTCAATTTTATCTTGTGCCAACTTAAATCCCTTCTCGGCATCATAGGTTTTTTCCAATAGATTATTTAATCGGTTTGAAATTTTTTCTGAATACTTCATCATATCTCTCTTCATTTAGGTTACTAAAACTATCGATGACCATCATCAACATTTTTAAGTTATAAGATTAATGGACTTCTCCAAACCTAAGGAGGGCTTTAGCCCAAGTTTAACAGGATTTCTTAAGGCATGTTAAGAGATTTGTCCCAAAAATTGCATTTTAGTTCAATTTCTTGATAACCACATAAAAAGAAATATTATATTTGCACCCGCTTAGGA
>JBFIGS010000360.1:0-2349 GCA_041602195.1 Sediminicola sp.
AGGCCAAGAAGATTTCCAAAGATATCGGGGCAACGCTGCAGGTTGGCTGGGACTTATACCGGATGGGTGATGGTTGGTACTGTTTGGGTGACTACGACCAGGCCCTGGGCCTTTATCAACATGAAATACCAAAATTTGGAGGCCATGTAGGATTTTATGCTTCTGATAATATAACCTACACGGAAAAAAGAAGTACAATTTTCTTGGAAGAAGTACTTTAATGGTCCTATTTATTATCTTAGTGGTAACAAACAAAGATCTCAAATGAAAAAATTACTCACAATTTTAGCTCTTGGAGCCCTCATCGTTGGTTGTGGCGAAAAGAAAGAAGAAAAGAAAGATGGTTTTGAAATGAACCGTACCAAGAAAGAAGTAAAGGCTGCAGATTCTGATGAAGGTGTTCCTGTTGATTTAAGCAATAAAGGTGTAGGCCCTATAAAATCCATGTCCTTTGATGCCACCATTGATGCAGATCTAGCAGCAAAGGGTGAAGCAAAATTCAATGCCATTTGTACGGCTTGCCATATGGCGGAACAACGAATGATCGGGCCTGCCCTTAAAGGGGTTTATGATCGTAGGAGCCCTGAATGGGTGATGAACATGATCCTCAATCCCGATGGCATGCTTAAAGAAGACCCTATTGCAAAAGCTCTATTAAAGGAATACAATAATTCGCAGATGATGAACCAAAATCTGTCCGAGGAAGAGGCCAGAGCAGTAGCGGAATATCTTCGCACGCTATAATTTCATTTTAGAATATAATTTAGGTGCGCTTATCTTAACCATGTTTTGGGATAAGCGCACTTTTATTTTTTAACAAACACTATGGGGTTTAACATTGTTCTTATAGAACCAGAAATACCGAACAATACAGGAAATATCGGGAGGTTAAGCCTCGCATCAGGATCTCACCTCCATTTGGTAAAGCCCTTTGGATTTGAATTGGATGACAAACGGGTAAAGAGGGCCGGACTGGATTATTGGCAATACCTCTCCCTTACCATTTACGAGAATAAAGAAGAATTCTTTGAAGTAAATAAACACAAAAAAATGGCCTTTTTATCCAGTCACGGAACAAAAGACCATTGGGATATAGATTTTACGGATGATATGTTCCTGGTTTTTGGCAAAGAGTCTACAGGCCTATCCAAAGATATTTTAGCAGCCAACGCTGACCAATTGTTTAAAATTCCCATTTACAACGAACGTATCCGAAGCCTAAATTTGGCCAATGCCGTAGGGATAATTGTATACGAAGGACTGAGAAAACTTAGATAGAAATCCTAATTGCAAAATAAGAGTCTTTTTTATTTCTCTGCCAAAACCTTATAGGTTGGATCTTCCAAAACATTTACCTCAATAATAGCGTCTGCATTTGCCAATAAACGCTTACAGTCCTTGCTCAAATGCTTTAAATGCACCTTTTTGCCCACCTTGGCATAACGTTCGGTAATCCTGTTCAGGGCTTCAATACCCGACATATCGGCTACCCTACTTTCCTGAAAATCGATGATGATATCAGAAGGGTCATTTATAATATCAAATTTTTCGGCGAAAGCAGCAGTAGATCCAAAAAATAGGGGACCGTAGATTTCGTAAACTTTCACCCCGTTTTCATCTATACTTTTTCGCGCCCTGATACGTTTTGCATTCTCCCAGGAATAGGCCAATGCAGAAATGATAACCCCAAAAAGTACGGCAATGGCCAAATTATGGGTCACTGCAGTTATTAAGGTCACCAAAACCATGACAACAACGTCCGAGGTCGGCATTTTTTTAAAGGTCTTAAAACTCGCCCATTCAAAAGTTCCTATCGCTACCATGAACATTAGACCAACCAACGCCGCCATGGGCAACCGTTCAATAAGACTAGATCCGAACATAATAAACACCAACAGCATGATGGCCGCGGTAATCCCGGACAAACGAGCCCTTGCACCCGCAGAGGTGTTGATTAAACTTTGGCCTATCATTGCACAACCACCCATTCCAGAAAGGAATCCAGAAAAAATATTTGCCGTTCCTTGCGCTATACATTCCTTGTTTCCACTACCACGTGTATCAGTAATCTCATCAATGATATTCAAGGTCAAAAGACTTTCTATCAACCCTACCCCGGCAACTATAGCTGCATAAGGGAATATGATTTTAAACGTTTCCAGGGTTAAGGGAATATTGGGAATCGATAAGGGAGGGAACCCACCTTTGATACTTTCCCCTACTGCGATGGTATCGGCAACAGTACGGGTATCTATGCCAAAACCTAATACAATGGCAGAAACCACGATGATAGCAAGTAAAGACGAAGGGATTGCTTTTGTGATCTTAGGGAATCCCCAAATAATGACC
>JBFIGS010000361.1:0-2348 GCA_041602195.1 Sediminicola sp.
AGGGGATATAAACGCTTCTCAAGTATTGAGAAATGCCGGTTTGGTAGGTACATATTTTCCTGAGGATAGTAGAGTTTATTTAGAAGAAGCTGTTCCGAGGACTAAAATCAACCTGTCCAATAGCCTTACTTCTGATAAATTTATCATCTTTTTACGAAATGTGTATTTTGGAGAGGTAACAGAAGCTACAACCACTATCGCCAACCAACAGGTATTTGGCACTAAAGTAGTGACAGATTTGTCTGTAGGCTATAAGGTAACGGACGCCTTAACTTTTACCTTAGGGGCCAACAACCTTTTTGATATCTATCCAGATAGGGCAGAGGAATCTTTCGGGAACCGTAGTTCTGGTCGTTTTGATTGGTCAAGAAGGGCCCAGCAATTTGGTATAGGTGGACGATTCTTATTTGCCAGGGTAAGTTTTACACTTAAATAATAAAAACAATAAGCACTAGTAATATGGGCTACTTCTAGAAGTAGCCTTTTTTTATGCCATCTTGGAAATCATTTAGTTGGAATCGGGACTTAACTATGGAATACTGTTTATATCTTAGCATCTCAAACCAGTTAAGCAATACCAAGGATATGTGGTTAAAAGAAGGAAAGGCATTTATAGTATTATTTTTCCTGTTCAGTATTGGAATTTCCCAAGAATGTACCTTGGGCATTGGAGGAAGGGATGCTGAGACCATTATACAAGTTTTTCAATTGAAAGAAGATCAGGTTGCAAAAATGAATGAGTTAAGGTCTGCATTAGACAAGGAGACCTCGCCATTAGAGGGGGAGATCAAAAATCTTTTAGAGACCCATCCACAAGGCACACCTGAGGAATTGACCGAACTGGCGGCAAAATTTAAGGTACTGGAGAGTAAAATTGTTCAAATTTCTAGATCGTATGATCAAAGGCTCTTAGCTTTTTTTAACCAGAAACAATACCAAAGATATGTCGAGTTGTGCCACGAGGCCGTTAGGACTCCTTTGAAAATTGAACCTATCCCTGAATAACTTTTTCTAGATGTTAATAATTTAGTGGTGATACCTCTTTCTACAAGTTATGAGTTTGTATTTTTGTTAAAATTTTAAAGGAATTCATGTACAAGCTTATTCTTAGACCCTTATTTTTTCTTTTTGATCCCGAAATGGTCCATCATTTTTCATTCTCTATGATCAAGTTATTTTCCAAACTTGGTTTTTCTGGGTTGTTCAGATCTTTATATGTTTTGGAAGATCCAAGATTGGAACGGGAGGTTTTTGGCTTGAAATTCAAAAACCCTGTAGGGTTGGCAGCAGGCTTCGATAAGAATGCCGTGCTTTACAATGAATTGGCAAATTTTGGTTTTGGCTTTGTGGAAATAGGAACATTGACTCCTAAACCTCAGGAAGGCAACCCTAAAAAAAGACTGTTTCGACTCACAGATGATAAGGCAATTATCAACAGAATGGGATTTAATAACCTCGGTGTCTTTGATGCTGTGGAACAATTAAAGAAGGAGCATAGGGTACTTATAGGTGGGAATATTGGAAAAAACAAAGTGACCCCAAATAAGGAAGCGGTTAAGGATTATTTAATTTGTTTTGATGCCCTTTTTGATTACGTGGACTATTTTGTTGTAAATGTGAGTTCTCCAAATACCCCTGGGTTAAGGGAATTACAGGATAAAGAGCCATTGACTGCCCTATTGAAAGAATTGAAGAAAGAGAACACTAAATTGGCCTTAAACAAGGCGGTGAAGGAAAGACCTATCCTTTTAAAAATAGCGCCAGATCTTACGGATAGCCAGTTGCTGGATATCATACAGATTGTTGCCGACACCAAAATTGATGGCATTATCGCTACCAATACGACCATTGGAAGAGAAAATTTAAAATCACACCTTACTCTTTCTGAGGAAATGGGTGGGTTAAGTGGTAAGCCATTGACCAATAGAAGCACGGAAGTTATCCGATTTCTTTCCGAGAAAAGCAACAAGGCCTTTCCTATAATAGGGGTAGGAGGCATACATTCCGGAGAAGACGCCCTGGAAAAATTGGCTGCAGGTGCAGATCTTGTCCAAGTCTGGACTGGTTTTGTCTATGAAGGACCAGGCCTGGCAAAGAAAATAAATAAGGCTATCTTAAGGTCACAACTTTAGGGCGTAAGATCTATTGATGCGTCCAGTAATCTACTACCAGCACATCTTCAAGATACGGAGTAAGCACTGCACCAAATGCTTTATGGTCTGGATGGGGAAGATAAGTGCCTCTGTCCTCTTCTGTTTTAAAGGTTAAGAAATAGCAATGTGTAAAACCTTTGTTTAATCCTTCTGGGCTATTGTTCAAGCCCCATTCATAGGAATAGATCGCTTTTA
>JBFIGS010000362.1:0-2326 GCA_041602195.1 Sediminicola sp.
CCAAATAGGTACAGTTATGTGACTGTAAAACGCCTATTGGCCAATCAGATTGAAACAGAGGCTTTTGGACTGAAAGCGGGACGAATCGATTCAGTTTCGATTAAGACCGACCTTAAGAATATCAATAATATACATACACTGACCCTTTATATAGGACCGGAAAGACAGGTGTCTTATTATGATGGTATTTTGGCCCTTTCCCCAAAAAGGGTGATTTTTAATCCGGGCACGGAAAATCCAGAACTATACGATCTTTTGGAAAAAGAGGGGATAGAGGTGGAAGTGGCCTGTACCTTGGTACTATTGGGAACTGGTCAGTATTAATTTGAAATACTTGAATCAATTATTCCTTGATTCGAATCAGCCACAACCCGAAAAAGGTCAATAGGCCGTTAATGGGCAGTAATTCGTAGCCCACCGCATAGCCTCCCAGATATTCCATGGGGATATTGGCGATTCCTACAATGATCAGGACAGAGGCAATGGCTACCATCCAAACATACTGATCCATGATTTTGTATTTGGTAAAGATGCCAAATGCGAATAAGCCCAAGAGTGGACCATACGTGTAAGTGGCAACCGTAAGAAGGCCGTCTATAACATTTTTATCAAGGACATATTTGAAGATAATGATCACAATGATCAAGAGGATGCTCATCCCTATATGGGTTTTCTTACGGATGCTCTTTTGAACGGCTTCCGGACGCTTTTCAATGTTCAAGAAGTCCACACAGAAAGAGGTGGTCAAAGCGGTCAGGGCACTGTCGGCGCTACTGTACGCCGCGGCAATAAGGCCTAGCATAAAAGTGACGGCCACGGTTATTCCCAAGCCGTTGTTGAGTGCTATTTCGGGAAACAGTAAGTCGGACTTAGGCGACCCGTCCATCAAAGGAATGGCGATATTGAATTTGGCTGCATATATAAAAAGAAGGGCTCCTAGGAGCAAAAAGATAAAGTTAACGACCACAAGGACCACCGTAAAGGAGATCATATTCTTCTGGGCGTCCTTCAAGGATTTGCAGGTGAGGTTCTTTTGCATCATGTCCTGATCAAGACCGGTCATACAAATGGTAATGAACATACCGCCAATGAACGATTTTACAAAGTGGGTCTTATTGAATAATGAATCGGTAAAGAATATTTTATTGTACTGCTTCAATTCGTCCGAGGCCAAGAATTCAGTGAAGGTCCACCCCATCTCCTGATTGATAAAATAGATGCACAATCCCACGGAAACGAGCATAAACAAGGTCTGTAAGGTGTCTGTCCAAACAATGGTCTTGATCCCGCCCTTAAAGGTGTAGATCCAGATCAAAAGAATGGATAGGATCACGGTCATTTCAAAAGGCACGTTCAGCTCATCAAAAACAAACTGCTGCAGCACAATGGCCACCAAAAAAAGTCGGAATGCCGAGCCGAGTACCCTGGATATAAAGAAAAAGAAAGCCCCGGTCTTATAACTCACCTGTCCAAAACGTTGCCCCAAATACTCATAAATAGAGGTTACATTTAATTTATAATAGATGGGCAGGAGGACATAGGCTATTACAAAATACCCTACGAGATACCCAAATACCACTTGCATATAGCTGAATTGGGAGGCTTCTACCCAACCTGGAACCGAAATAAAAGTAACCCCGGATAAAGAGGCTCCGACCATGCCAAAGGCCACCAAGAACCAAGGGGATTGTTTGCCAGCTTTGAAAAAGTCGTTGTTGGAATCATTTTTTCCGGTAAGATAGGAGATGAATAAAAGCACTAAAAAATAACACCCAATGAGGATCAGGATATGCGTGGCGGTCATAAAAATAAATTTGCATCGCAAAGTACAAAAAGATAAAACATAAATCTAAAATCGTAATTTTGTCCTATGGAATTTTCTTCTAAACTTTTGGAAAATGCAGTTTATGAAATGTCACAATTGCCAGGTATTGGTAAACGGACTGCATTGCGCCTTGTATTACATATGTTAAAGCAACCTAGTGAACAGACGTTAAGACTATCGTCTGCCCTGCAACGTGTAAGGAATGATATTAAGTTTTGTTCCAATTGTCATAATATTTCCGATGTAGCTTTGTGCGAGATTTGTGCCAATCCTAAAAGGGATGAAAGCCTGGTCTGTGTGGTAGAGGACATTAGGGATGTCATGGCCATTGAGAATACGGGACAATATAAAGGACTCTATCATGTTCTGGGAGGTAAGATCTCTCCAATGGAGGGGATAGGACCACAGAATCTGACCATTTCATCTTTATTGACCAAAGTGAAGGAGGGCATCATAAAGGAGTTGATCTTTGCGCTGAGTTCAACTATGGAAGGCGATACA
>JBFIGS010000363.1:0-2299 GCA_041602195.1 Sediminicola sp.
GTTGAAAAAGGCGATTGAAATTTCTTCAGTGGGGCAGATCGAAGTTATGAAGGCCATGCATCCCAATATGAGTGAAACCGAAATACAGGGCATTCATGAGTATGTCTACAAAAAATATGGAGCAGAGTATGAAGGCTATCCTTCCATTGTAGGGGGTGGCAATAACGGCTGTATTTTGCATTACATTGAGAATAACAAGCAAAAAGTAGGCAATGAGCTTGTCCTGATGGATTTAGGGGCCGAATACCACGGGTATACTGCTGATGTGACCAGGACGATTCCTGCCAATGGAAAATTCACAAAAGAGCAGAAACTAATTTACGATATTGTTTATAATGCACAGGAAGCAGGGATAAAGGCCAGTGTAATAGGGGCTCCATTCCAAGCCCCGGGACAGGCAGCGCAGGAAGTGGTCACTAAGGGACTGATGGATCTTGGTATCATTTCATCTCCTAGCGGGGTCAAGACATATTTCCCTCATGGAACGTCCCATTATTTGGGTCTAGATGTGCATGATAAGGGTACCTATGGCCCATTTCAAGAAAATACAGTGATTACTGTAGAACCAGGAATATACATTCCTGAAGGCAGTAATTGCGATAAGAAATGGTGGGGGATTGCGGTCCGTATTGAGGATGATATCCTAATCACCAAGAATGGTCCCATCAACCTTTCTGGGATGGCTCCAAGAACCACAGAGGCCATAGAGAAAACTATGGCAATGCCCAGTGTTCTGGATAACTTTACGCTACCAAGCTTGGATTAAGAGAGATTTTAGGTTAAAAGCGATTACTTCGTCAACAAATAATTTTTGAGCTCCTCATACGTTGAAATGGCGATTGCCTTTTTCTTCTTATCCATAATTTTTGCAATCTTTTCAGGAAGGTCAATATTTTCCCTGATGGTGTCTTCAACAATGTCCAAAAACTTAACGGGATGGGCGGTTTCCAAGAAAATGCCATAGGTATTCGGATGGTTTTTCTGATATTTCTTAAGTCCTAAATACCCTACTGCACCATGCGGATCTGCAACATAGGTGCAATCATTATAGATTTCCAACATGGCCTCCTTGGTCTCTTCATCCGTAAAGGAATAAGAGGAGATGTTTTTTGAAATGGTATCAAAATCATCCTGGTATAGATGGCGAATCCTTATAAAATTACTTGGATCCCCAACATCCATGGCATTGGAAATGGTGGCGATGGAAGGTTTAGGCTCGTACTTGCCCGTTATCATAAAATTGGGCACAACATCATTTACGTTGGTGGCAGCAATAAAGTGTTTACATGGCATGCCTAATTTTTGCGCCATGACACCTGCACAAATGTTTCCAAAATTACCGCTGGGAATGGAGAAAACAATTTCCTTTCCTTTGGATTTAGCTTGTTTGTAAGCAAAAAGAAAATAAAATAATTGGGGCAGCCATCTTGCCACATTGATGGAATTGGCGGATGTCAGCTGCATATTTTTCAAAAGTTCTTCATCCAGAAAGGCTGTCTTTACCATTCTTTGGCAATCATCAAAAGTCCCTGCTACCTCCAATGCACTAATATTTTTCCCTAATGTGGTCAGTTGTTTTTCTTGGATATCACTGACTTTTCCGCTCGGATATAGGATAACCACTTTTACACCTTTCACCCCAAGAAATCCATTTGCTACGGCACCTCCTGTATCTCCCGATGTTGCCACCAATACGGTTACTTCATTGTTTTCCTTGGCAGAAAACTCTCCAAGGCATCTGGCCATAAAACGTGCCCCTACATCTTTAAAAGCAAGGGTTGGTCCATGGAACAATTCCAAAGTGGCCACATTTTCTTCCAATTCCACTACAGGAAAATCAAAGTCGAGCACATCAGCAATGATCTCTTTTAATTTGGCTTCGGGAATCTCATCTCCAACGAATTGACGAATGGCCAAAAAGGCGATCTCGTGATTGGTCAGGTCTTCTATGTTTTCAAAGAAAGATGCCGGTAAGGGGATAATGCTCTCTGGGAAATATAATCCACGATCCGGGGCTATGCCTTGTACTACTGCATCTTTAAAGGAAACAGAAGGGGCTTGTTTGTTGAGACTGTAGAAGTTCATTGAATTGCTGATTTAGTAGTTATGTGGTGAGGTTACTTGATAATTTTTATTCCTTCGGTATTGATCTTTGACACATGGATGTCATAATCAATACCAATTTTTTGATACACATTGCGCATGGCCTTGGCAACTTCCTGGGCGTTGGCCTCACCTTTGCTTAAGGCAAATATAGATGGCCCGGAACCCGATATGCCACAACCTAATGCTCCAGCTA
>JBFIGS010000364.1:0-2287 GCA_041602195.1 Sediminicola sp.
GAGCGCCTTAAAATCATTTCCGAAAACGGAGAAATAGTAGACTTGGATTCGGGGCAACATTTCAGTGGAGAAGAAATGGTGAGCATGAACTTTTGGGTGTGCCACCCTTCCTTATTTTCAGAGATAGAAACGTATTTCTCTAAATTCCTTCAAGACAAGGAAATGGTAAAAAACGGTGAAGTATATCTCCCCTTCGTAATTCAGCATTTGATAGCAAAGCAGAAAACCACCGTCACAGTTTTGCCGTCCAGCGGAAAGTGGTTTGGGGTCACCTATGCCAATGACCGGGAGCTGGCGGTATTGGAATTGGCGGATATGACCAATAAGGAAGTCTACCCATCCCCACTATGGGGCAAGCCAAACTAAGGAACATGGATAGCGCTAAGACTAATTTAGATCTTCAAAAACTGCTAGGTACCTTTTCTGTGGAACAAGGCACTTATACATTTAACAGAATAGACCAAGGCTTTATCAACGACACCTACCTCGTTCAAAAAAATGGCCATCCTTTTTATATCCTTCAACGTATCAACAGTGAAGTTTTTACGGATGTCCCTGGGGTAATGGCCAATATCACAAAGGCCCTATCGTATTTAACCGATAAAGATTATAGTTTGGTAGTGCTGGTCCCAACAATCACAGGCCAGTCCTATTGTGAATTCAACAATCGTGGGTATTGGAGGCTTATGGAATATATCCCAAACAGCCTTGCTTATGATAGTGCCAAAAATGCCGAAATCGCATATAGGGCCGGCAAGATTCTGGGCAAGTTCCATTCTCTATTACAGAACGCCTCATCAGACCAATTTGTGGATACCATTCCCCACTTCCATGATTTGCAATTACGGAAAGAACAATTCCATGAAGCCCTAAGCAAGTCTAGCCAAGAAAGGCGCAATAAAGCAAATTCGGCAATTCCTTTTGTATTGGAGACCATGCCCCTTCTTTTAGACCTTTCCAGCTCAACATTGCCCGTACGCATCTGTCATAACGATACCAAATTAAACAACATCCTATTCTCCCGAAAAACCAATCAAGCCTTGTGCTTCATTGACTTGGACACCATAATGAAGGGTTATTTTTATAACGATTTTGGGGATTTAGTGCGTACCATTGCCAACACAGCCAAGGAGGATGAAAAGGACCACCATAAAATCACTTTCGACAGACCATTATTTGAATCCTTTTTGGACGGACTGGCAACATCTTCTGCTTTCCTGACTGCCGAGGAATTGAAATCGCTTCCCCTCGGAATAGTCTTTATGCCCTTTATCCACGGGCTAAGGGCCCTTACAGACTACCTGAACAATGACAAATACTACAAAGTCTCCTATGCCAATCAAAACTTGGATAGAAGCCTCAGTTTATTTGATTTCAGCAAAAAAGCACTCTCCGAAGTAAGTTATGTACAGGAAATGGTCGCTAAAAAACTTATCCAATAAATAGTAATAACACGATCACCTTCAAGTATTGTTGAAGGTGATTGTGTTCAGATTCTTACAACTAAATATTTCCAACATAGCACAAAATTAATGCCCATCGGACTATTATCCCTATGCCATTAATTCATCAAAATAAACACTACTATCCCCGCAAAATAACCAAGAAGGGCCAACCATGTTATACGTTTAAGGTACCAAATAAAATCTATCTTCAAAATACCCATAGCCGCAACACCAGCTGCAGAACCTATAATTAAGGCACTACCACCCGTACCGGCACAGTAGGCCATAAAGTTCCAAAATTCATGGTCCTGCGGAAAACGTTCCATGGAATACATCCCCATTGCCCCGGCCACTAACGGCACGTTATCCACCACAGATGACAACAGGCCTAACAGGATATTGGTGACATAGTAACTCTCAAAGGAGTTGTCCAAAGATTTCCCTACGGTCCCCAGCACTCCGTTGGTCTGCATGGCTGCAACAGCAAGTAAAATACCCATGAAAAATAGGATGCTCGGGGTATCTATACGCCTAATGGTATTGGCTACTGAATAGTGATGCTTTATCTCAAAAGGCTTTTTACGGTGTATGATCTCCGTGGCTATCCAAAGTATTGACAAACTGAACAACATGCCCATAAATGGGGGTAGGTGCGTCATTGTTTTAAACACAGGCACGAACAATAAAGAAAGTACCCCTAAAATAAGTACAAACATACTTTCGCCATCTCCTATTTGTTCATGACTTGTTTTATGTTCCGAAACCACACTTTGTACCTTACCTTTTAGAAAGAACGATACCAAAACTAGAGGTGCAAGTAAGCAGGCCACACTCGGCCAAAA